>CBHYLO010000299.1:0-6076 GCA_966128675.1 uncultured bacterium
CTGGACGCCGCCGCACTTCTGGGCGCTCGCGCTCCTCAAGCAGAAGGACTACGGCCGCGCCGGCATCCCGATGGCGCCGCTGGTGTGGGGCGAGCGCCAGACGATGGACCAGATGCTCTGGTACACCGTCGTCCTGCTCGCGCTGACGATCCTCCCGGTGGCGTTCGGCGCCTTCGGCCTGGTCTACCTCGCCAGCGCGATCGTGCTCGGCGGGCTGCTGCTGCGCGGCGTGCTGCGCGTGCGCTCGCTCGACCGCCAGCAGGAGATCTGGACCAAGGCCGCGTGGTGGACGTACAAGTACTCGCTCCTCTACCTGGCGCTCCTCTTCGTCGCGATGGTCATCGACCGCGCGATCGGCTGAACGACGCCGCGGACGTCGGGCTGCGGATTCGACGACGGCGCGTCCCGAGCGGCGGTCGATACGCCGCCCGCAGTCCGCAGAGCAGCTCGAATCCGCGGCCCGCAGTCCGCAGCACTCTCCTCTCCATGTCCTACGATCCCACCCCCCTCCCCGCCTCGACCGACGCCGAGCTGCTCGCGGTGCACGTCGCGGGCGGCGACGGGGAGCCCGACTGCGTCTACGAGCTCGCGCGCCCGCGCGACGGACGCGTCGCCGTGCGCGCGCTGCCCGCGCCGGGCACGCCGCAGGGCTACGAGGCCGCGTGCGACGTGGTGCTCGAGCGCCTGGAGGGCGCGCGCCGCGCGGGCCGCCGCGTGAGCGTCGAGGGCTACGCGCTGCGCCACTGGCTGCTCGGCCGCGCGTGAGCGACGCGTCGTCGCCGGCGCCGAAGTCGCGCCGGCCGGTCTCGCCGCGCCCGCTCGCCCGCCTGCTCCCCTACCTGCGGCCGCACGCCGGCCGCCTGGCGATCGCCTTCGTCTGCCTGATCGTGGCCGCGGCGGCGGGGCTCGTCTTCCCGCGCGTCGTGCGCGAGCTGCTCGACGCCGCGTTCCGCGACGGCAGCCGCGCGCGCCTCGACCGGATGGCGCTCGGCCTGCTGGCGGTGTTCGCCGTGCAGGGCGTGATGAACTACGTGCAGGTGCTGCTGCTCAGCTCCGCCACCGAGCACGTGCTGGCGCGGCTGCGCGAGGCGCTGTTCGCGCACCTCGTGCGCCTGTCGCCGGGCTTCTTCACCGAGCGCCGCACCGGCGAGCTCACGAGCCGCCTGTCGTCGGACCTCGTGCTGCTGCAGAGCGTCCTCAACACGTGGATCTCGGAGTTCGCGCGCCAGGTGCTCTTCCTCGTCGGCGGCGTGCTGCTGCTGACGCTCACGGATCCGACGCTGACGCTGACGATCATCGCCGTCGCGCCCATCGTGGTGGCCGTGGCGTTCGTGTTCGCGCGGCTGCTGCGGCGCGCCAGCACGGGCGTGCAGGACCGCGTCGCCGACTCGACCGCGCTGGCGGACGAGGTGTTCGGGCAGATCCGCACGGTGCAGAGCTTCGTGCGCGAGGACGAGGAGACGCGCCGCTACCAGGGGCTGCTGGGCGGCGTGGTGGACGCGGCGGTGGCGCGGGCGCGGCTGCGCGCGCTGTTCTTCGGCGTCGTCGGCTTCGTCGCGTTCGCGGGCGTCACGGCGGTGCTGTGGATGGGCGGCCGCCGCGTGCTCGCGGGAACGCTGACCGCGGGCGCGCTGGTGCAGTTTCTCTTCTACGCCTTCTTCATCGCCGCGGCGGTGGGCTCGCTGGCGTCGCTGTTCGGGCACTTCCAGGAGGCGATCGGCGCCGCGCAGCGCGTGTTCGAGCTGCTCGACACGCCGCCGACGGTGGCCGAGCCGGCGCGCCCGGTGCCGCTGGCGCGCGCGTCGTCGCGCGGCGTCGCGGTCGCGCTGGAGGACGTGCACTTCCGCTACGCCGACGCGCTGCCCGACGTGCTGCACGGCGTCACGCTGCGCGCCGCGCCCGGCGAGGTGGTGGCGCTGGTGGGACGCTCCGGCGCCGGCAAGACGACGGTCGCGTCGCTGCTGCCGCGCTTCTGGGACGTGACCGCGGGGCGCGTGACGCTCGAAGGCCACGACGTGCGCGACCTGTCGTTCGCCGACCTGCGCCGCGCGATCGGCGTGGTGCCGCAGGAGCCGGCGCTGTTCAGCGGCTCGGTGCGCGACAACATCGCGCTCGCGCGCCCGGGCGCCAGCGACGCCGAGGTCGAGGCGGCGGCGCGCGCGGCGCACGCGCACGAGTTCGTGGTGCGGCTCCCGCAGGGCTACGCGACGCCCGTGGGCGAGCGCGGGGTGAAGCTCTCGGGCGGGCAGCGCCAGCGCGTGGCGATCGCGCGCGTCTTCCTCAAGGACCCGGCGGTCGTCGTGCTCGACGAGGCGACGTCGTCGCTCGACACCGAGAGCGAGCGGCTGGTCGAGGAGGCGCTGGAGGAGCTGCTGCAGGGGCGGACGACGCTGATCATCGCGCACCGCCTGAGCACCGTGCGCCGCGCGGACCGCGTGGTGGTGCTGGACCACGGCCGCGTCGTCGAGGAAGGGACGCACGCCGCGCTGCTCGCGCAGGGGGGCGCGTACGCGTCGCTCTACAACGGGCAGTTCCGGGCGGAGGACGTCGTCGCGACCTGAACGGCTGCGGACTGCGGGCTGCGGGTCTGAACCACCACGCGTCCCGAGCGGCCGTCGATCCGCAGCCCGCCGTCCGCAGCCCCTACTTGCCGAGCGTCACCGGCGCCGTCGCCGTCTGCCCCGCGCTCACCGTCACCGCCTGCTCCACGCGGCCGAGCCGCGGATGCCACGCGACCAGCGTGTACTGCCCCGCCGGCACCGAGTCGAGCGTGAACGCGCCCGCGGCGTTCGTCTGCGCGTAGTACGGCTGGTCGAACACCAGCAGCCACGAGCGCACCCACGGCAGCGACTCGCCGCGCACCTCCAGCGTGCCCGCGTCGGCGAGCACGCGGTCGTCGGGCACGACCTGCCCCGCGTCGGTCATGCGCCACGTCGCGCGCGTCTCGCCCGACGGCCAGGCCGTCGCCCGCAGGCGCAGCGAGAGTGGATCGCGCCCCTTCACGTTCAGCGTCGCGCCCGCGGGCAGCGCGGCGGCGCGCGGCTCCAGCTGGCAGCGCTCCAGCGTCAGCTCCTGCCGGCGCGGCGCGGAGAGCGCCTTGCCGCTCTTCACGTCGGCCAGCCAGACGATCGCGCCCTCCACCAGCGTGCCGCGGTGCGACACCGCGCGGTCGACCAGCGTCGCGCCGCACGGCCGCGCCAGCGCCGCGTCGGGGCGCACCGTGGTGTCGGCCGGCGCGTCGCCGCCCAGGCTCACCACGCCCACCACGTGGCCGCCGTCGGTCACGGCGCGCACCGAGTAGCCGCCCGCCACCGGCGCGACGCCCGGGAGCGTGACGTCCGTCGGCGCCTTCGCGCGCGGGCGGCTCTCCTCGGCGCGGGCGGTGCGCACGGCGTGCGACTCGCCGTCGGAGCAGGCCGCGGCCAGCACGAGGCTCGTCGCGAGGCCGGCGATCGGGAGCGCGCGCGTCAGGCGGACGACGGAGGCGGCGAGCGACGGCGGGAGCGGCGAGGCAAACACGAAGGCGGTGCTGCGGCAGGTGGACGGCGACGGCGAGTCGGAGAAGCTAACCGGACGGGATGGCGCACGCGCCCGGACCGGCGCCTCGCGCAAGCGGCGCGCCGCGGACCGCCCGCCCGATGCGTGGTGGCACCGCGGCGTGGCCGCCCGGTCGCCGGTCAGCCGCTCCCGGTCCGCGCGAGCGCCAGCGCGGCGCCGAGCTCGCGCCGGTCCACCGGCATCGCGAAGAAGCCGAGCCGGCGCGCGCGCGCCGCGGCGCGCACCTCGTCCGCGACGACCGGCTCGCCGAACAGGCAGACGCGCGCGCCGCTCTGCGCGCAACGGGCGAAGAACAGGTCCGAGCGCGCGTCCGGCAGCTGCCCGTCGAGCACCACGATCAGCGGCGGCCGCAGGCGCCGGATCGCATCCTCCGGCCGCTCGTCGGGCGCGGCGAACACGGGCTCGTAGTCCTCGAGCTCCAGCAGCATGCCGACGAGGGCGGCGATGACGGCCTCTCGCGCGAGGACGAGGACACGGACCCTGGGATCGTGAGCGGACACGGACGGCGGAGCACGGGAAGTGAGCGTCGCTCGGTGCGAGCGGACTCGGCCCTACGGCATCGGCGGGCGGGCCGGGGGCGCTGCAAGCCATGCACCGTCCTCCGCGTCTGCTCGCGAGTCTCGGCAGCAGCCGTCCGGCGTTTGACGCCTCCTCGCACCAAACGTATGTTGTCCGCGCGGACGGGCACGCTGGCTGCAAATGGCACCGCGCCGCATGTCCGTGGCGTCGTCCCCCCTCTTCCGCGCGTCACGTCGTCCCGTCCGAAATGATGGCCTTCGATTCGCGCTCGACGCCCCAGCGACCACGCCTCTCCGACCAGACGGTCACCGACCTCCGCGACGCGGTGCTGCAGCTCTGGACCGCGCCCGCGTCCGCCGACGGGCAGCTCGGCCGCGCGATGGACACGCTGGTGCGCGAGGCCCGCGACCGCGCGCTGCGGGCCGAGGACGTGCTGATCGAGGTGAAGACGCTGCTGCAGGAGCTGCCGCAGCTCGACGATCCCGAGCGTCGCCTGGAGAGCGCGCGGTTCCGCGAGCAGCTGGTGACGCGGTGCATCAAGGCATATTACGGGAACGGTTAGGCGGAGGACGGGACGGCGGAGGACGGAACCGCGGAAACCGATACGGCGTGAAACGGAAAGGCGGATGCCATGAGCTCGAAGCTCGCGGCGTCCGCCTCATCGTTTCACGCTTCACCGTCGTCCGCTGTTCCGTCCTCCGCCGTTCCGTCCTCCGCCGTCTCAGACCACCATCAGCTCGTGCTGGTACTCCACCGGCGTGACGACCAGTCCATCCTCGCCCACGAACGCGTTCACCTCCGAGCGCATCCCGATCTCGCCCGGCACGTAGATCCCCGGCTCGATCGAGAAGCCGACGCCCGGGATGAGCAGCCGCTCGTCGCGCGACTCCAGGTTGTCGAGGTGCGGACCGGAGCCGTGCAGCTCGCGGGCGTCGATCGAGTGGCCGGTGCGGTGCACGAAGTACGGCCCGAAGCCGCGCGCCTCGATCACCGCGCGCGCCGCGTCGTCGGCCTCGGCGCCGCGCACGGGCGCGCCGGACGCCACGCGCTCGGTGAGCAGCGCGATCGCCGCGTCGCGCGCGTCGCGCACCGCGGTCCACACGGTCACCGCGCGCGCGCTCGGCGCGCCGACGGTCGCCATCCACGTCTGGTCGGCGTGCGGCGTGCCCGCGAACGCCGCCCACAGGTCCAGCAGCACGACGTCGCCCTCGCGGATCGCGGTCGGCGTCGCGGGCGACGGCTCGTAGTGCGGGTTCGCGGCGTGCGCGCCGACCGACACGTTCGGGCCGTGGTCCGGCCGCTCCAGCCCCGCGCGCTGGAACGCGTCGAGGATCCACGCCTGCAGCTCGTGCTCGTGCAGCGGCGCCGCGGTGCGCGCGCGCTCGCCGGCCAGCGTCAGCGCGCGGCGCGCGACGTCGGCGATGATCTCGGCCGCGCGCCGGTGCGCCTCCAGCTGCGCGGGCGTCCACACCGCGAACAGCCGGCTCACCAGCTCACCGCTGGTCGCGATCGTCGCGCCCTGCGCGCGCACGAGATCGAGCACGCCGCCCGGCACGCGGTCGACGTACGGCACCGCGTCGCCGGGCGAGTACTCCATCGCCACGCGCTTGCCCGCGACCAGCGCGCCGACCGCCGCCTCGAGCGTGCGCCACGAACTGTAGACCTCCTTGCGCCACCCCGCCGGCCAGCGCGCCCACGGCGCCTGCTCGATCGCGTGCGTGACCGCGACCGGCGTCCCCTCGCACGGCACCCACACGAAGATGCGCCGCGTCAGCATCAGCTGCCCGAAGCCGAGCAGCCCGCCGGCGATCGGGTTCGTGCCGCGGAAGTCGAACAGCAGCCAGCCGTCCAGGCCTGCCTCGCGGATGGCGGCCTGGAAACTCGGAAGCGTGTCTTCGTTGAGCATGCCGCAAACCTAAAACGACGGAGGACGGAACGGCGGCGGACGGAGAAGCGGACGACGGAACCGCGTGAGACGAGAAAGGCGGACCGTTCAGCT
>CBHYLO010000300.1:0-6069 GCA_966128675.1 uncultured bacterium
GAGAATCGTGGTGTGGGGGGGTCTTGTCCCCCCGGGGCATGCCCAGCAGCACGACGCCCCGGCGACGGTGCAGGCCCCCGGCGGGCGGGCGGGCCGCTTCGCACATGGCGGCCGGGCGATCGCGCCCTACGTGCCCCTACATGCGGGGACGCTCCGCAGGCGCGACGACCACCTCGCGCAGGCCGCGCTGGCGCAGGCGCGCGTTGAGCGCGGCGAGATCCTCGGCGAGCACCCGGTCGAGCGCGGCGAGGTGCGTGCGCAGCTGGCCGCCGAGCAGCTGCTGCACCTCCGCGTGCTGCTCGGTCGGGCGGTCGTCGCTGGCCGCCACGCCATTGGCGAGGTACGCGAGCTTGGCGAACAGCTTGGAGCCGAAGCGCACGCCGTCCTGGCCGCGCCCCGTCAGCCGCAGGTCGACGAGCTCCATCTCGAGGTCCGTGAGCCGTCGGTGCAGCGCCTCGGCCGCGCCGCGCACGTCCGCGGCGCCGGCCGTGCGCGCGAGCGTGTCGAGTTGCACGCGCACGCCCTCGACGCGGTGCACCGCGTCCGCCGCCGTCGCGAGGTCGGCCTGGATCGCCGCCACGAGCCGCGTCTGCGCGGCGATGTCGGCCTCGGTGCCGCGCGAGTTTGGGTCCTTGCGCACGACGAGCGGCTGCGACTGCTCCTCGCTCCCGACGCGGAGCCGCACGGTGTAGGTGCCCGGCGGCGCGAGGATGCTGACGGTCCCGGTGCCGGGGGCCGGGCGCCCGCCCGAGTCCACGGCGACGTACGGCGCGTACAGCGGCGACGTGCGCAGGCGCACCGCCGGCGTCGGCTCGAAGCGCAGGTCCCAGTGGATGCGGTTGATGCCGGCCACGCCCGTGCCGGTGAGCCGGCGCACGACCGCGCCCGCGGAGTCGAGGATGGTGAGCGTCGCCGGCGACGACGCCGGGAGCGCCTCCCGCAGGTGGTAGCTGATCGACGCGCCGTAGACCGGGTCCTCGCCGGTGGTCGGGTCGTCGTACGTCGTCGAGGGCGCGGTGATGGGGCGGAAGCGGTAGGCGGCGCGCGGCGCGTACAGGTGCGCCGCCTTCGCCAGCACCGCCGGCGTCGTCGCGCGGAGCGCGCCGATGTCGTCCAGGATCCAGAAGCCGCGCCCGTACGTCGAGATCACGAGGTCGTCGAAGTGCTCCTGCACCACGATCCCGGAGACCGGCGCGTGCGGCAGGTTGTTCTGCAGCGGCTGCCAGCGCGCGCCGTCGTCGAACGAGACGTAGATCGCGTTCTCCGTGCCCAGGTACAGCAGGCCGGGGCGCTTCGGGTCCTCCTGGATCACCTTCGCGTAGCTCAGCGGGCCGCGCGGGAGGCCGTCGGTGATGCGCGTCCACGTCCGGCCGTAGTCGCGCGTGCGGAAGACGTGCGGGTCGCGGTCGTTCTCCTGGTGCGCGTCCACGGCGAGGTAGGCGGTCGCCGCGTCGTGGCGCGACGGCACGATGCTGCGCGCCGAGCCCCACGCCGGCATCCCCGGCACGTTCCGGGTGACGTTCGTCCACGTCTTCCCGTCGTCGCGCGTGAGCTGCACCAGCCCGTCGTTCGTGCCCACCCAGATCAGCCCCTTCTCGCGCGGCGATTCGGCGAGCCCGTACACGACGCCCGCGTACTCGACGCCGATGTTGTCGGGCGTGAGGCCGCCCGAGCTGCCCATGCGGCGCCGGTCGTTGCGCGTCAGGTCGGGGGAGATCACCTGCCACGACTGCCCGCCGTCGCGCGTGCGGTGCACGTGCTGGCTGCCGGTGTAGACGGTGTTGTGGTCGTGCGGCGAGATGTGCAGCGGCGCGTCCCACACGAAGCGGTAGCGCACGCCCTCCGCCGGCCCGTTCGACTGCTGCGGCCACACCTCCACGTTGCGGAACTGGCGGCGGTCCTCCTCGAAGCGCACGACGATCCCGCCGACCATCCCCGAGCCCGACGCGGTCGACCAGACGAGCTTCGAGTTGGTGGGGTCGGGCGTCGCCCATCCGCTCTCGCCGCCGCCCACCGAATGCCACATCCCGCGCGAGATGCCCGCGCCGCGCCCGGCGAACACGCGCGAGTTCGACGGGCCGCGGTACGACGGCTCGTCCTGCTTGTTGCCGAGGACGTTGTACGGGACCTCGTTGTCGACCGTGACGTGGTACAGCTGCGCGTTGAGGAGGCGCTGCCGGTACCACGTCTTGCCGCGATTCTGCGTGATCGAGAGCCCCTGGTCGTGCGCCACGATCTGCCGCGCGGCGTTCGTCGGGTCGAACCACACCTCGTGGTGGTCGCCGCCCGGCGTGAGCGCGCCCGGCAGGATGGTGATCGTCGCGCCGCCGTCCTTCGACACGGCGTAGCCGTTGGTCAGGAAGTGCGCCTCGTTCTCGTCGTCGGGCGCGACGGCCATGCGCCCGTAGTAGTGCGCGCGGCCCATCGCGTTGCGGTCGCGCGAGACCATCGTCCAGCGCTCGCCGCCGTCCTCGGAGCGCCAGAGCTGGCCGCTCTCGGTCTCCTGCCCGTTCCACGGCAGGCCGTCGCCCGTCTCGAACAGCGCGTACACGCGCTTCGGGTTCGACGGCGCGATCGCGACGGCGACCTTGCCCACGGGCTTCGTCGGGAGCCCGCGGCCGCGCAGGCGCGTCCACGTCGCGCCGCCGTCGCGCGAGACGTGCAGCCCGCCGCCGGGGCCACCACTCGTGCGCCCCCACGTGTGGATCTCGAGCTGCCACGTGCCGGCGAAGACGACGTTCGGATCCTTCGGGTCCATCGCGAGGTCCGAGCAGCCGGTGTGCTCGTCGACGAACAGCACGCGCGTCCACGTGCGCCCGCCGTCGGTCGTGCGGAACACGCCGCGCTCCGGCTGCGGCCCGTACGCGTGCCCGAGCGCGCAGACGAGCACCGTGTTGGGATCGCGCGGATGGATGATCGTGCGCGGGATGCGTCCCGTGCGCTCGAGCCCCATCAGCGTCCATGTCGCGCCCGCGTCGGTGGACTTGTAGACGCCCTGCCCGAGCGAGATGTGCGACCGGATCTTCCCCTCGCCGGTGCCCGCCCACACGACCTTCGGGTCCGACGGCGCGACGGCGAGCGACCCGATGGACTGCACCGGCTGCCGATCGAACAGCGGCGCCCAGGTGGTGCCGCCGTCGGTCGTCTTCCAGATGCCGCCCGACGCGGCGCCGACGTAGTAGGTGAGCGGATCACCCGGCACGCCGACGGCCGCCGAGAAGCGATTGCCCTCGGGGCCAATGGTGCGCCAGCGGAGCTGCCGATAGACCGCGGGCGCGATCGACGACGTGTCGGCGCGCGACGTGTCGGGGCGCGACGGGTCGGTGCGCGACGGGTCGGCGCGCTGCGCGTCGGCGCGCTGCGCATCGGCGCCGACCATGGGGACGAGCAGGGCGAGCAGCAGGAGCAGCGAGCGGCGTGGCATGTCGGCCTCGGTCACGTGGGGGAGCGCTACCGCGTGCTACCGCGTGCGCACCGGCGGCGCCGGCTTCGAGCGGTCCTCGTACGGGCGCAGGTTCCAGTCGAAGAACGTCCACGTGCGGTTCCACGAGTCGATCTGCTCGGGCGAGTCCACGCGCTCGAGCGTCACGGGGTCGACGCGGCGGCTGAACGCGTGGCCGACCGAGCTCCCCCACGGCGCCGGGTCGACGTAGATCTTCGTCTCCGCGAGGTCGGGCTTGAGCGAGCGGAGCGTGTGCACCATCTGCACGTCCTCGATGTAGTACACGTCGCGGTCGTTCGTCGCCACGTGCACGAGCATCGGCACCTTGAGCTTCTCCGCGTGGTACACGGGCGAGCGCCGCACGTACTCGTCCAGCTGCTCGTGCGGGAGCCCCTGGAGCTCCTTCTGCGTCGAGAAGCTGCGCGCGTAGCCGGGGCCGCGATACGACAGGCGCGTGATGAGGTTCGTCACGGGCACGATCGCGGCGCCCGCCTTGAACTCGTGCGAGTCGCGGAAGAGCGTGTGCGCGGTAATGAACCCGCCGTGGCTCCATCCCATCATCCCCAGGCGGTCCTGGTCGACGTAGGGGAGCGTCTTCAGGAAGTCGACGGCCGAGATGACGTCGTCCACCTCCTTGCCGCCGTAGTCGATCGCCTCGTGGTGCGCCTCGCCGTGGCCGGTGCTGCCGCGGTAGTCGGGGGTGATGATCACGTAGCCGCGCTGCACCGCCTCGCGCACGAACGGGAACATCGACGTGCCCCAGTCGCCGTGCACGCCGCCGTGCACCCAGATCATCGCCGCGTGTCCCTTCGCGCCGCGCTTCTGCAGTGGCGCGAACAGGTACGCGGGGATCGTCATGCCGTCCGCGCGGCTCTTGTACGTCACCTTGCGGAACTCCATCACGCCGGCGCTGCGCGCCGTGTACACGCTGTCGGTGCGGCGCTTCTGCGCCATCTGCCGCGCGTAGTCGGCGGGCGGGTGGTCCTCGTGCCGGTTGCTGACGTAGAGCGCGGCCATGCGCGCGGAGTCCATGCGCACGGCCTGCGGCGCGCGCGCGCCCGCCTCGGGCTGCGCGGCCGCCGGCGCGGCGGTGAGGACGGCCAGGGCAGCCGCGCGGGCGAGGCAGCGGAGCGGTGAGGTGCTGGCGGGCATGGCGGTGGGGGTCGGGGTGACGGGGTGGAGATCGCCACGGGTGGAACGGCGCGAAGGTGCGGGCCGGACCGGTCACGCGCCACCACGTCGCCATGCGCGCGTCGTGCGTCGGGCGGGAGCTTGACGGGACGGTGCCCGCGCGCATTGTACCGCTGCACGCGCTCGCGGGCGGGTGACGGCGCCAGTCACCCGCGTCCGCGCATCGTATCCGCCGGCAGGACCGGCGGCGGTGACGTTCACCCGATCCAGCGAGGTCGCACCGAGCATGCGGACCAGCACGCGCCTGCTGCGGCGCCTCGGTCGTCGCGCCGCCACCACGCCGGTGGTCGCCGCCCTGGCGGCCGCGGCGTGCGGCGGCAGCGGCGGCGGCGATGCCCCCACCGCGCCGGGGCCGGCGGTGCTGGCCCTCGCCATCGCCGGCGTCGGCCCGCTCGACCCGGCGCGCGAGGGGCACTACGCCGCGTGGCTGATCGCCGGCGGGAACGTCCGCCCCCTGGGGCGCGTGGAACTCGGCGCCGACGGCAGCGCGACCGTCCCCATCGCCGAATGGCCGGCGCGGGCGGACTCCGTCCTCCTGACCGTCGAGCCCCCGGGCGATGCCGACCCCGGTCCGTCGGTGCAGCGACTGCTCGTCGGCGCGCTGCGCGGGGGGCGCGCGACGCTCGCCGTGACCGGCGCGCTCACGCGCGGCACGGTGCCGCTGCACGAGCGTCCGGGCCAGTTCACCCTCTTCACGACGAGCAACAACGCCCGCCTCGGCTATCCCTCGTACGAGGAGGCGGGCGTGTGGCTGTTCAACATCGTCCCGAACGAGACCCCGCAGCGCGACACCTGGGTGCGCCTCGCGCAGCTCGCGCCCGGGTGGACCTACGAGGGCTGGGTGGTGCGCGACCTCGGCACCCCGAACGCGGTCTGGCTGTCGTACGGGAAGTTCGTCACCGACGACGGTGGGGCGGTGGCCGAGAAGGACGACGACGGGTGGGGGCCGCTGTCGGGCATCCCCGACTACCTCACGGCCGGCATCGACAACTTCCCGGGCAGCGACTTCCTCGCCAACCCGCTCGGCCTTCCGCTGCCGCCGGGCGTGACGCTCCCGCTCGACCTGCGCGAGCGCGACGCCTCGGGAACCGGACGCTGGTCCCACGTGATCACCATCGAGCCCGCGGCGGAGCGCGGCGAGACCAGCACCGCGGCGCGCCCGTTCCTGGTGCGGCCGTATCGCGATCCGTTCGGTGACGGCGGCGCCGGTCGCCCGCGCACCATCACCTACCGCCCCGACGGCGTGCCACACGGCACGGCGGAGGTCCGCTAGCATGGGCACTCCCCTCCGCACGCTCGCCGCGCTGGGCGCGCTCGCCGCGACGGCGCTGACGGCGCTGACGGCGTGCGGCGACACGCCCGCCCCCACCGCGGCCGTGCCCGACGTCGCGGTCGCGGGGCTGCGCCCGTGGGTGCTGGAGCGGGCGGACGCGCTG
>CBHYLO010000301.1:0-6054 GCA_966128675.1 uncultured bacterium
GCGCGCTCGGCGCGCCGGTCCCTGAACCACATATGGCAGGATGACCAGGCGGCTCCGCGGAGCGCATGCACCTCCGCGCTCCGCGGAGCCTCCTGGTCATCGCGTCAGCGACTGCTCCGGGTTCGGAATCCGCCCGCCGCCCGCCGCCTTACTTGTCCCCGCGGTCCGCGTCCGACCGGTTCCCGCCGCCCTGCCCCGTGCTGCGGATGTTCGCGCGGTGATCCGTGTCGCCGCCGGCCGGATGCGCGGTGTGCCCGCCGCGTCCCTGGAACTCGTCCGGGTCGTGGCCGTGGCGGCGCATGTCGATGTCGCGCCGGTTCTTCTCGCTGTTCTTCTCCGCCTCGTCGTGCTGCGTGCGGTTCTCGAACAGGCGGTGGCCGCCGTCGCGGTTGAGGTCCGGATTGGCGATGCGGCGCTCGTGGTCCTCGGCGTCCGAGCTCCCGGTGCGCGGATCCTGGTCCGCGCGCTCGGTGCGCGCGGCGCGGCGCGAGTGGTCGCTGATGCCGTCGAGGAACGCCTCGCGCGCCTTCGGGCCCTGCTGCCCCTCGGCGTGCTGCTGCGCGCCCTTCTGCTCGCCACGCGTGTCGTTGCTGTGCTTCGGCTTGCCCATGCGCTGCTCCATGTGTGCGGGTGCGCCCGTGGGGGCAAGCGGCGTACCCGGCGGGGCCCACCGGGTCGTCCGACCCACGACGCGTGGCGGGTCCGTCCCGATGATTGCGTTGCAGTCGGTGGGACCGGCGGCGGTGGGAGAATCCCCCACAGCACACGTCGCCACCGCCCGACTGGCGCCGGGCACTCGCCGCCCCATCTTTCGCTCCAGATGCGCGCCCCCACCACCACCCGCCTGGCCTCGCTGCTCCTCGGCCTGCTCTACCTGCTCGCGTGGGGAGAGCCGGTCGCGTGGCATCCGTGCCCGATGCACGACGGCGCGCCGGTGGCCGCCGCGGTGGCGGGCGCGACGGCGGGGCACGGCGGCCACGGGGCGCACGCCGGGCACGCGGGCGCGCCCGCGGCGGTCCACGAGGCCGCCCCGGCGCCCGAGGCGGACCACGGCGACCACGCCTGCCAGTGCCTGGGCAGCGGCTGCTCCGCCGCGGGCGTCGTCGCCCCCACGGTCCAGGCCGTCCGCTGGCGCGTCGTGGTGGCGCGGCGGGCCGAGCCGCCGGCCCCGGCCCCGGTGTTCGCCCAGGCGGCGGCGCCCCGGCTCCTCCCCTTCCCGAACGGCCCACCGGCGCTGGCCTAGTCGCCGGCGACGCGGCGCCCTCGCGCCCGCGTCCCTCGTGCCCCCGGGCCCGAGGTCCGTCCGCCCGAGCCCTCCGTGGCCCGTGGCCCGTCCGGCGACTCCGACGACGCGTCCCCATCGACGCCGCCGTCGCCGCCCGGTCCCCAGCGCGAGCTCCATCCGGGAGCCCGGCGCGGGACGACCGCCGGGCGTGACGCGGTCCCCTCAGGGCCCATAGCGGGCCAGGACCCGACCCATGTCGCCATCGCTCGTCCGCTCGACCCGCCCCGCCGGCGCGGTCGCCCTGCTCCTCCTCGCCGCCGCCGCGCTGCCCGCGCAGGATCCGGCCGCCGCGACGCCCGCGGCCGGCGCCGCCCGGGCCGCCTCGGGCGTGGGCGAGGGGCGCGCCACCACGCCCGCCGGCGCGCCGCTCTCCGACGTGCTCGTGCTGCTGCAGGCCGCCGGCGGCCCGCCGCGCGGCGCGATGTCCGACGACGCCGGCCGCTACGCCATCCGCGGCGTCCCCGCGGGGCCCTACACCCTCGTCGCCCGCCGCGTCGGGCTGGCCGAGCAGCGCCGGACGCTCACCGTGGGCGCGGGCGCGACGCGCCTCGACCTCGCGCTGGCCGAGGAGGCCGCGGTCGTCGCGCCGGTGGTCGTGAGCGCGACGCGCGAGACGCAGCGCCGCGCCGAGGCGTCGGCGACGATCGACGTGCTGGACGGCGGCGAGGTGCGGCTCGCGCGCGCCGCGCACCCGGCGCAGGTGCTGAAGCGCGTCCCCGGCGTGTACGTCGCGCAGCTCTCGGGCGAGGGGCACTCGATGGCGATCCGGCAGCCGATCACCACGAAGCCGATGTACCTCTACCTCGAGGACGGCATCCCGACGCGCGCGACGGGCTTCTTCAACCACAACGCGCTCTACGAGGTGAACATCCCGCAGAGCGGCGGCATCGAGGTGCTGAAGGGGCCGGGCACCGCGCTCTACGGCTCGGACGCGATCGGCGGCGTGGTGAACGTGCTCACGCGCCCCGCGCCCGCGGCGCCCAGCGTGGAGATCGCGACCGAGGGCGGCGGGTACGGCTACGGCCGGCTGCTCGCGAGCGGTGGCAGCACGCGCGGCCGCGACGGCGTGCGCGCGGACCTGAACCTCACGTCCGTGCAGGGCTGGCGCGACGCGAACGCGTACGACCGCCAGAGCGCGACGGTGCGCTGGGACCACTTCGCCGACGACGGGCTGTCGCTGCGCACGGTGGTCACCGGCACGCGCGTGAACCAGAACGACGCCATCGGCCAGGACTCGGCGCAGTTCGCGCGGCGCGACCCCATCAACCGCTCGCCGCTGGCGTTCCGCGAGGTGACCGCGCTGCGCGCGTCGACGACCGTCGAGAAGCAGGGCGAGCGCGCGAGCTGGAGCGTCGCGCCGTACGCGCGCTACAACGTGCTCGACCTGCTGCCGAACTGGATGCTGACCTTCGACCCGCAGTCGTACACGACGCGCAGCACGTCGCTCGGCCTGCTGGCGAAGGTGCGCCGCGACGTGGCGCCGCTGAAGGCGCGCGTGATCGCGGGCGCGGACCTGGACCTGTCGCCGGGGAGCTTCGCGGCCGACTCGCTGCGGCTGTTCCGCAGCGGCACCGGCACCGCGCAGCGCTTCGACAGCGCGGCGGCGACGCGCCGGCTCTACGACTACGACGTGACGTACCGCCAGGCGTCGCCGTACGTGCAGGCGGAGCTCGCGCCGACGGCGCGGCTGCGCGTGGACGCGGGCGCGCGCTACGACTGGATGTCGTACGACTACACGACGCACCTGGCGCCGACGCAGACGGGGCGGTGGCGGATCCCGGGGAGCACGACGCGCACGTACACGCGCCTCAGCCCCAAGGTCGGCGTGACGTACGAGGCGTCGAAGGCGGTCGGCCTGTTCGCGAGCTGGCGCGCGGGATTCCGCGCGCCGGGCCAGGGGCAGCTGTTCACGCAGGGCACGACCGCGAACACGGTGGACCTCGCGCCGGTGAAGGTCGCGTCGACCGAGACGGGCGTGCGCGGCCAGCTGGGCAAGCGCGTGCTGTACCAGCTGTCGGCGTACGACATGACCATCCGCGACGACATCCTCACGTTCACGCGCCCCGACGGGCTGCGCGAGGCGCGCAACGCGGGCACCACGCGCCACCGCGGGCTGGAGTCGAGCGTCAGCGCGATGCTGCGGCCGACGCTGCGCGCGGACGTCGCGCTCTCGGTGAGCGACCAGCGCTACGTGACGTACGCGCCGACGTCGGTCATCAGCTACGCGGGCCGCCGCATCGAGCAGGCGCCGGCGCGGCTGGGCAACGCGCTGCTGTCGTGGAGCCCGCGCGCGCTGAAGGGCGGGCGCGTGGCGGCCGAGTGGTCGCACACGGGCGGCTACGTCTCGGGCTACTTCCTCGACGCGCAGAGCCGGCCGACCGCGGAGCAGCGCTACGACGGCCACGACGTGCTGCACCTGCACCTGAACGCGCAGCTGACGCGCAGCGTCGAGCTGTTCGGGCGCGTGCTGAACGTGACCGACCGCAACTACGCCGAGCTGGCGACGTTCAACGCCAACGACCGCGTGCAGCCCGACCAGTACACGCCCGGCGCGCCGCGCACGGTGTACGCGGGGCTGCGCTACAACTGGACCCGCTGAGGACCGCACGATGACGATCCGACTCCGCACGACGGCGGTGGCCGTGGGCGCCGCGCTCGCGGCGCTGGCCTGCGCGCGCCTGGCCGCCGACGGCGGCCGCGGCCTGTCGCTGGGCGAGGCGCGCGTGCTCACCGGCGCGACGGCGAACGTCGGCACCGCGCCGACGCTGGCGATGGGCCCGGGCGGCCGGCGCGCCACGGCGTGGGTGTCCGCGCCCGACGGCGGCAGCGACGGGCGGCTCTACGTCGCCGTCGCCGACACGGCGGGCGTGCTGGGCGCGCCGGTCGAGGTCCGCGATCCGCTGGGCCCCATCGAGCCGCACGGCGAGGCGCCGCCCAAGCTCGCGTACGGCGCCGACGGCGCGCTGTACGCGCTGTGGGTGGTCGGGAAGGAGGTGCCCGGCCGCCGCTTCCCCGCCAGCGCGCTCCGCTTCGCCCGCTCGGCCGACGGCGGCCGCACGTGGAGCGCGCCGGCGAGCGTGACCGACATGCCGCAGCCGTTCGGCAGCTTCAACTTCCACTCGCTGCAGGCCGGGCGCGGCGACACGGTGTACGCCGCGTGGCTGGACGGGCGCGACGGGAAGAGCGCGACCTACTTCACGCGCTCGGTCGACGGGGGGCGCACCTGGCAGCCGAACGTGCGCGTGCACGCGGGCGAGAGCTGCCCCTGCTGCCGCACGGCGGTGGCGCCCGGGCGCGGCGACACGGTGTACGCGGCGTGGCGCACGGTGGCGCCCGGCCAGGTGCGCGAGGTCGTCGTCGCACGGTCGGCGGACGGCGGGCGGACGTGGGCGGCGCCGGTGCGCGCGCAGCGCGACGGCTGGGTGATCGACGGCTGCCCGCACGCGGGCCCGTCGCTGGCGGTGGACGCCGCGGGCCGCGTGCACGTCGCCTGGTGGAGCGGGCGCGAGGGCGCGGCGGGCGTCTTCTACGCGCGGTCGGACGACGGCGGGCAGGCGTTCGGCGCGCCGGTGCCGCTGGGGGTGGCCGAGCGGTCGCGGCCCGCGCACGTGCAGCTGGCCGTGGGCGAGCGGGTGGTGGTCGCGTGGGACGACGGCACGCGCAACACGCCGGTGGTGCAGGTGCGCGTGTCGCGCGACGGCGGGGCGACGTTCGGCGCGGCGACGCACGCGAGCGACGGCGCGCGCGCGGCGACCTTCCCGGTGCTGGCGCTCGATGGCGCGCGACTGGCGCTCGCCTGGAGCGAGGAGGCGCCGGCGGAGCCGGCGCACGCGGGGCACGGCGCGGCGATGAAGGACGCCAGGGCCCCGATGCCGCTGCCGACCGTGGGGCAGCGCACGGTGGTGGTGCGGGACGGCAACCTGAACTGATCGACGCTTCCGGTCGAGCCGGGTACGCGGGTTGCGATTGCGACAGGTTGGCCCCGGCACGTCCGCCGGGGGCCAACCGCATCTGTTGCCGGGAGTCCCGCATGACCCTGCTCCGTTCCCTCGTCGGCGCAGCGGCGATGGCGCTGTCCGCCACCGTCGCCGCCGCGCAGACGACCGTCACCTACCTCGGCTCCCCCACGGGCGCCAACGACGGCACGCACTACGTCGGGCCGTTCGACGCCACGCTGCAGACGGCGCCCGGCAGCGCGCAGTCGGTGACGATGTTCTGCATCGACATCCTGAACCAGGTGTCGAACGGCGACACGTGGACGGGCGTGCTCACCAGCCTCGCCGACCCGGCCGCGACGCTGAGCACGACGCGGCACTCCGCCGCCAGCGACCCGATGGCGATGACCAAGTACCGCACGACGGCGTGGCTGACGTCGCAGTTCGGGCTGCAGTCGAGCGAGTCGTGGAACGACATCCAGCACGCGATCTGGAACGTCTGGGCGCCGGGCCAGTACGCGGCGACCGCGTGGGACGCGGCCGGCGCCGCGGCGGCCGCCACGGGCTTCGCGGGCTTCGACTTCTCCCAGTACGCGGTGCTGACCGACGTCACCGGGATCGGCCGGACGCTCGGCGGCGCGCAGGAGTTCATCGTGCCCGGGATCGGCGGCGGCGGCACGGGCTCGGTCGTCCCCGAGCCGTCGACGTACCTGCTGATGGCGACCGGCCTGGTGGCGCTGGCCGGCGTCGCGCGGCGGCGGCGGCAGCCGGTGCGCACGCGCTGACGCGCGCGACGCCACCGCCCCGGCATGGGGGCCGGGGGGGGGGGCGCCC
>CBHYLO010000302.1:0-6032 GCA_966128675.1 uncultured bacterium
CGGCGCCGACCCCGCCGCGCGCGCCACCCCGCCCGCCATGCTCGCCGGCCCGCGGCCGGAGTGGCGGCTGCCGTCGACGCCGCGCGAGGGGCGCGTCCTGGACATGCGCATCGAGGTCCAGGTGGACAGCGCCGGGCAGCCCGATCTGGAGACGCTCCGCGTCTCGGGGCTGGGCGCCGGCGAGAACCGCGAGGTGGTCGCGACGTGGATCCGCACCGCGCGCTTCCGGCCGGCGCAGCAGGGCGGGCGCGCCGTGCCCGGCCTCTACCAGACGCACGTCGAGGTGCGTTCGCAGATCCGACGCATCGGCGAGTAGCGCGCGCCGCACGCGCCACTCGCCGCGCGCGCCGCTACGCCTTGCGGTCGCCGCGGTCGCCCTGCCCCTTCCTGGACGCCGTCTTCGCGTGCTGCTGCTGGTCCCGGGCGGCCGAGCGGCCGACGTCGTCCTGCGAATCGGTGAACTGTCCCTGCTCGTCGCGCCGCACGTAGCGCTGGTCGCCCTCGTGCGGCTCGATCTTCTCGCGGTCGCGGGCCATGCGAACCTCCTGTCGGTGAGACGTCTGCCAGAGCGGAGCAGGAGGTGTGCCCCTGCCAGTGTCGCACTCCGACGCGCCGCCGTCGTCCTCGCGGCGCTCGCGTGCCGGTCCGCGCCCGCGCCCCCCGTCGCGCCGCCCGACGGCATCGCCGCCGACGTCGCGTTCCTCGCCAGCCCGACGCTCGCCGGCCGCGCGACCGGCACGCCCGGCAGCGAGCGCGCGGCCGCGTACATCGCGCGCCACCACGAGCGGCTCGGGCTCGCCGGCGCGTTCCCGGCGCGCTGCGACGCGGACGCGACGTGCGCGCCGTCGCCCTTCCAGCGCTTCCGCGTCGAGGGCGCGGTCGGGCGGAACGTCGGCGTCGTCGTGCCCGGCGCGGACGCCGCGCTGCGCAGCGAGTACGTGGTGGTCGGCGCGCACTACGACCACATCGGGCGCTCGGAGTGGGCCTCGGACGACCCGGAACTCGGCTCGGCCGTGCGGCCCGGCGCCGACGACAACGCCTCGGGCACGGCCGCCGTCCTCGAGCTCGCGCGTCGCCTCGCGGCCCATCCGCCGCGTCGCTCGGTGCTGCTCCTCCACTTCGACGCCG
The DNA here is from genome assembly GCA_966128675.1 of uncultured bacterium. GTDB lineage: Bacteria > Gemmatimonadota > Gemmatimonadetes > Gemmatimonadales > Gemmatimonadaceae > Roseisolibacter. The sequence continues at coordinate 1,129 of CBHYLO010000302.1, forward strand.
AGGAGCTGGGGCTGGTCGGCTCGCGCGTCTTCGTGGAGCACGCGCCGGTCGCGCGCGAGCGCATGGTCCTGATGCTCAACCTCGACATGGTCGGCCGGCTGCGCGACGGGCAGCTGACGGTGGAGGCCCCCGCCGCGCCCGCGCACGTGCGCGCCACGATCGACCAGGCCGCCGCCGGCGCGGGGCTGCGCGTGTCGTACTCGAGGATCCTCGCGGGGCGCTCGGATCACGCGAGCTTCGCGGCGGTGCAGGTGCCGAGCGTCGCGCTCTTCACCGGCTTCCACCGCGACTACCACCGGGCGACGGACGTCGCGGCGCGGCTCGACCTGCGCGGGCTGTCGCGTGTCGTCGACGTCGCCGAGGCGATCGTGCGGGCGGCGGGCGATCGCGACGCGGACGGCTGACGCGGAGCGGCGCCCGCGCTATGGTACGCGTGGCGTCCGTCGCCGCCGCCGACCCTCCGACCGACCGTATCCCGCGTGTCCCCAACGCCTCCGCCACCGCCCGAGCGACCGCCCGAATCCGGCGAGACGCGCGACGCGCTGCTGACGTTCGCGCCGGCCATCCTCGTGGCGTTCGTGCTCAACTGGACGCTGGTCGCGCAGCGCGGCTGGCCGTCGCGGCGCGCGCTCGTGGCGAGCGTCGTCGTGGGCATCGTCGTCGCGCTCCTGCTGCAGCGCGCCGTGGCCCGCCAGGCGCGCCGCTGACGCGCGTGCCGCGCCCCACGTCCCACCCCTCACCCCAGCAGGAGCCACCGGATGGCCGGAGGAGGCGCCGTCGTCGCCATCATCGCCGCCGCGCACGCGCAGCGCATCCAGGCCGTGACGGACGCGTTCCGTCTGGCCGGCGCCACCGCGCCCGAGCGCGCGCGGCCGCTCGCCGCGCTCGGCATCGCGCACGAGTCGGAGGTCGCGGAGCTCGCGCGCGCCGGCGTGCTGCTGCGCGGGCCCGCGGTCGACACGTGGTACCTCAGCGAGGCGGCCGTCGTCGCGCGGCGCGACGCGCGCCGGAACGTCCCGCGCGTGGTGCTCGCCATCCTCGCGATCCTGCTGCTCGGCGTGGCGGTGCTCCTCGTGGGGACGCTGATGCGCCGCGCGCAGTGAGGCGGTCGTGAGCGCGCCCTGTCCGGAGTACGGCTTCACCTTCGCGTGCCGCCTCGCGCCGGGGCTCGACGCGGCGGCCGCGCACGCGCTGCGCGACGCGTTCGCGCAGGCGCTCGAGTCGCGCGGGCTCGCGGCCGCGGGCGGTCCCACGCCCGACGCGGGCTGGCACCACGTGATCTCGCGCGACGGCGGGCAGGCGATCGACGCGGACCGCGACGCGCTGGAGGCGTGGGCGGCCGCGCGCCCCGAGATCGTCGCCGCGACGGCCGGTCCGCTGCTGGACCTCAACGAAGTGGAGATCCGCGATGCGAACGCCTGACCCGACGCGTGCCGCCGCCAGCGCGCTGCTCGCGTCCCTGTTGCTCGTCGCGTCGCCCGGGCGCGCGCAGACGGCGGTGCGGAAGGACGTGCGCGACACGGTGGCGGGCGTCGCGCCGCTGGCGATCGGCGAGACGTTCACCATCGCGTCCACCGTGCTGGGCGAGACGCGGCGCATCAACGTCTACCTGCCGCCGGGCCACGACCGCGGCGGCGGCACGCCCCTGCCCGTGCTCTACATGCCGGACGGCGGCATGGGCGAGGACTTCCTGCACGTCGCGGGGCTGGTGCAGGTGCTGGTGGGCAACGGTGGGATGCGGCCGTTCCTGCTGGTCGGCATCGAGAACACCGAGCGGCGGCGCGACATGACCGGCCCCACCGACCGGCCGGACGACCGGAAGATCGCGCCGCGCGTGGGCGGGTCGGCGGCGTTCCGCACGTTCATCCGCACGGAGCTGATGCCGCGCGTGCGCGCGCGCTACCGCACCACCGGCGAGACCGCGGTCGTGGGCGAGTCGCTCGCCGGCCTGTTCGTCGTCGAGACCTTCCTGCGCGAGCCCGACCTGTTCGACACCTACGTCGCCTTCGATCCGAGCCTGTGGTGGAACGGCGAGCAGCTGCTGGCGCAGGCCGGCGCGACGCTGCGCGCCCGCAACGTGGGGCCGAAGACGCTCTTCCTCGCCAGCAGCGACGAGCCGCAGCTCGCGACGGAGACGCGGCGGCTGGCGGACGTGCTGCGCGACGGGGCGTTCCGCGACCTCCGCTGGCACTATCTTCCGATGCCGGACGAGACGCACGCGACCATCTACCATCCGGCCGCGCTGCGCGCGTTCCGCACGCTGTTCCCGCCCGCGGCGCCGAAGTAGCCGCGCAGGTCGCCGCGCGATCGTCCTCCGCCTCGCGATGTCCGCTCCACGCGCCATCCGTCCCGCCGTCACGTCCGTGGTCGCCGCGCTGCTCGTCGGCCAGGCCGCCGCGTGCGGCGACCCGTGCACCAACACCGAGCGCGCGCGCGTGCGCTCGCCCGACGGGCGCCGCGAGGCCGTCGTGTTCGGCCGCGCGTGCGGCGCGAAGACCGGCGTGAGCGCGCAGGTCGCGATCGTCGCGCCCGGCGAGCGGCCCGTGGGCGTCGGCAACGTCTTCGCGGCCGAGCGGGACGTGCCGGTCGCGGTGCGGTGGGAGGGGGCGACCGCGCTGGTGGTGCGCTACCGCGATGCGGGCGAGGTCGGCACGCGCCCGCAGCTCGACGACGTGCGGCTGCGCTACGATTCGCTGGACACGCCCTGACGCCCGCCACGCATCCCCGCCTCGTGATCTCGACCGTCGTCTCCCGCCTCAGCGCCGCGCTGCTCCTCGCCGCCGGCGTCGCCCTCCTCTTCGCCGCCGACGCGGTGCTGCCGCTGCTGTCGCCCGGCCTGCCCGCGTCCGCGGCCTGGCTCGGCCAGCTGCTGGGCGCCGCGTGGCTCGGCGTCGCGGCGCTCAACTGGCTGCAGCGGAACCAGCTGCTCGGCGGCATCTACGGCCGGCCGGTCGTGTTCGCGAACCTCGTGCTCTACTTCGTGGGCGCGCTGTCGCTGCTCGGCGCGCTGCGCGACCCGGCGGTGCCGCGCGGCCTGTGGTGGATCGCGGGGCCCGCGACGCTGCTGGCGGCGGTGTACGGCGCGCTGCTGCTGCGCGGCCCGTTCGATCCGCTCCAGCGCGCGGCGCGCTGACGCGGGCCGCGATGGAGGCCTGATGGAGATCCTCGTCGCGACGTCCGGGGACTTCGCCCTCCTCCGCGACGGCCGCCCGGTGGCGAGCGGCGTGTGGGACGACGTCGTGCGCGCGCACGTCGACACGCGGGCGGGCACCGTGTGCCTGACGCTGCGGCTGCGCGACGGCGCGGCGTTAGTCGCCCGCGACGACATGCCGGGCTGGGACGACCTGCTGGACGCGGCGGAGTCGGCGCTCGACCTGCCGCGCCGCCAGCGCTGGTGGGCCGACGCGCTGGCGGCGGACGCCGCGCACCCGCTCGCGCTGTTCGCGCGCGGCGGCGACGCGCGCTAACGTGTCGGGGTCGTCCAGTCGTCGTGCGGCGTGGCGTGTGGGCGGCCCATCCGGGGCCGCGGCGCACGCGCCGGGCGACGCGCACCGGGGGCGTGCCATGAGCTCGCGACCGCATCAGGCGCATCAGCATCAGGCGCATCACGCGCGTCACCTCTCGCTGGGGCTGCGCATGGCCCTGCTGCCCGCGCTGCTCGCCGTCGTCGCGCGCCTGCTGATGGTGGGCGTCGGCGCGCGCGGGCAGGGGCTCGCCTCCGCGCTGGCCCTCGGGCTCGTGGTGCTGCTCGGCATCGCGCTGCCGGTGGACTGGCTCCGGCGGCGGCGCGCACCGGCGCCGCACGCGCGGCCCACGGCGGCGCACGGGCGCGCCCGGTCCGCCCGTCATCGATCGCGCTGACGCCGACGCACGCGGCGCCGGCGGACGTCCTCTCCAACGACTGATGCCGGACCACGCGCCCGATCCGACTTCCCACGACGACCTCGCGGCGCTGCACGCGCTGCTGGCCGCGCACGGCGAGGCCGACTTCCCGCACGAGCTGGCGGGCGGCGCGCCGGTCGCCGACGTGTCGCCCATCATGCTGGAGGCGGACGTGGCCGCGCTCGCGACGGCCTTCGTGCAGTCGGGCGGCACGCTGCGCCGCGACCAGTGGTGGACGCTGCGCGAGTGCGCGGCCGACGCGCGCACGCTCGTCCCGCAGCTCACCGGCGAGGCGTGGGTGTACTTCGCGCGCATCTACGCGATCGCGCAGGCGGTGCTCCGCCACGCGCCCGACGCCGCGGCGCCGTGAGGGCGTCATGACCGCGAAGCGCGCCGCCACTCCGCCGACCGTCGACGCCTTCCTCGCGACGCTCGACCATCCGCACGCGCGCGCGATCGCCGCGGCGCGCGCGGCCATCCTCGGCGCCGCGCCGGCGATCGGCGAGGGCATCAAGTGGAACGCGCCGAGCTTCCGCACGACGGAGTGGTTCGCGACGTTCCACCTGCGCGCGCGCGACGGCGTGCAGCTGATCCTGCACCTCGGCGCGCGCGTGCGCGACACGGCCGCCACGGGCATCGCGGTCGACGATCCGCACGGCATGCTGGAGTGGCTGGCGCGCGACCGCGCGACGGTGCGGTTCCGCGACCTGGCCGACGTCGAGGCGAGGCGCGACGCGCTCGCGGCGCTGGTGCGCGCGTGGATCGCGCACGTCCGGTGACGCCCGGGCATCGACGCCGCGCGTCGCTCGCGTGCGCGCTCGCCGCCGTCGCGTCCGCGGGCTGCTTCCCGCCCGCCATGCACGCCACGCCCGTGGAGCCCGAGGCGGGACGCCCCGTGCGCGTGCGCGAGGCCGGCGCCGCGCGCGCGACCGCCGGCCGCCTCGTGCGGCTCACCGCGGACAGCGTGACCTGGCAGCCCGACGGCGCCGCGGTGCGCGCGCAGCCGCTCGCCGCGCTGGCCC
>CBHYLO010000303.1:0-6009 GCA_966128675.1 uncultured bacterium
GTCAGCCCGGCGGCACCGCGGCCGCGGCGGCCGCCCGCCCGCGGCGGCGGCGGCGGCGGAGCATCAGCCACGCGAGCGTCGCCAGCCCCGCCAGCACGCCCACCGCGTACTGGTCGTAGCGCCGCACCGCGTGCAGCGCGGCCACCGCCGCGTCGCCGAACCAGAAGCCGACGAGCGCGAACGCCGTGGACCAGACGACGGAGCTGAGCAGGCTCCCCAGCAGGTAGACGTCGAGCCGCAGGTGCGCCGCGCCGCACGCCAGCGGGAGCAGCAGCCGCGCGCCGAACGCGAAGCGCACCGCCAGCGCGCTCCCCCACGGCCGCCGGCGCACGGCGCGCAGCCAGCGCTTCATGTGCCCGTTGACGGCGGGAAAGCGGCGGCGCACCCAGCGCCCGCGCCACCGGCCCAGCGCGTACAGCAGCCCGGTCGCGATCCAGCCGCCCAGCGTGAGCGCGACGATCACCGGGCCGATGGCCAGCTGTCCCTGCGACGCGGTCAGCCCGCCGATCAGCGGCGCCAGCTCCTCGGTGACGATCGGGCTCGCGCCGAGCGTCGCGTACGCCCACAGCCGCTGCGCATGCGACAGCGGCTCGCCGGCCGCCACGCCCAGCGCCGTGACGGCGTGCGCGGCGGCGGCGAACGCCGCGAACGGCGCGAGCGGGAGCAGGCTGGCGAGTGGGATGCGGGCCTCGGGACGGCGTGGACCCGGAAACTAGAGGGCGGGCCCTTCCACCGGACAGGCCCGCCCTCCTTCCCCCATCGTTCGCGCGGCGCGGCTCAGTCGCCGGAGACCGGCGTCGGCGCGGACGGGCCGCCCACCGGCAGGCGGTGCTCCGCGGTGCGCTGCGCCGGCCGGCGCCCGAGCATGTGCGCCACGCGCTCGCGCCACCCGTCGAGGATCTCGTAGAACGTCGGGATCGCGACGAGCGTCAGCAGCGTCGAGGTGATCACGCCGCCGATCACCGCGATGCCCAGCGGGGAGCGGAACTGCGACCCCTCGCCGCGGCCGAGCGCCACCGGCAGCATGCCGGCGACGAGCGCGAACGTCGTCATGAGGATGGGCCGCAGCCGGATCGCGCCCGCCTCGATGAGCGCCTCGCGCAGCGGCAGGCCGCGCTCCTCGCGCGCCCACTTGGCGAAGTCGATCAGCAGGATGGCGTTCTTGGCCACGATGCCCGCCAGCAGGATGACGCCGATCAGCGACATCAGGTTGATCGTGTTCCGCGTGATCGCGAGGCTCAGCATGACGCCGATGAGCGACAGCGGCAGCGAGAACATGATCGCCAGCGGGTCGAGGAACGACCCGAACTGCACGACGAGGATCAGGTACATGAACAGCAGCGCCAGCCCGAGCGCCGAGAAGATCTGCACGAAGACCTCGGCCTGCTGCTGCGCCTCGCCGCCCGTCGACACGCGCACGCCGGGCGGCGGCGTGAGCGCCTTGATGCGGTTCATCGCGTCGGTCGTGACCTCGCCCATCGAGCGGCCGGAGGTGTTGAACTCGACCTGCACGACGCGGTCGCGGTCGAGGTGGTTGATGATCGCCGGCCCGAGGCCGTCGGTCACCGTCGCCACCTGGCCGAGCGGCAGCGTGCGGGGCGCGCCGTCGGCGCCGCGCACCACGAGCGGCAGCTGCCGCAGGTCGGCGGCGCGGCGGCGCGACTCGGGCGACAGGCGCACGTAGACGTCGCGCGTCTCGCCGCTCGGGTCCACCCAGTCGCCGACGTCGACGCCGGCGAACGCCGGGCGCAGCGCCTGCGCGACCTGCCCCACGGTGAGGCCGATGGAGCTGGCCAGCCCGCGGTTCAGCTCCACGTTCAGCTCCGGCTTCTGCCCCTTGGACGAGAGGCCGACGTCCACCAGCCCGGGCACCGCGCGCACCGCCTCCTGCGCCTGGTCGGCGAACTTCTGCAGCGCGTCGCTGTCGTTGCCGCGCAGCTCGATGGCGACCTGCTTGCGCCCGCCGCCCCAGTCCGTGGCGAGCACCGCGACCTTGGCGCCGCCGGTCGGGCCGAACTCCTGGCGCAGCTGCGACGAGAACGCCTCGACGCCGAACGCGCGCTGGTCCTTCGGCACCAGCTTCACGTACACCTTGCCGATGTCCACCGCCCCGGCCTCGCCGCTGCCGAGCGTGGTGTAGGTGTAGCGGACCTCCTTGTGGGCGCGCGTCAGCGCCGCGATCTGCTCCGTCTTGAGCCGCGTGTACTCGAGGTTCGAGCCCGGCGGCGTCTCGACGATGATGTTGAGCTCCGCGTTGTCGTCCTCGGGGAAGAAGCTGACGCCGACGAGCGCGTTGTTCCCGATGGTGATCATCGGCATCGCGAGCGCGAAGAAGAACGTCGCCGCGGCCAGCATCGACACCTTCCACCGGTGGTCGAGCGCCCACGCGATGACGCCGCGGTAGCGCTCCGCCTGGCGGTCGAACCAGCGGTTGAAGCGGTCGAGCGTGCGCGTGATCGGGCCCTTCTCGTGCTCCTCCTTGTGCGGGTCGGGCCAGAAGGCCGACAGCATCGGGTCGAGCGAGAACGACACGAACAGCGAGACGAGCACCGAGGCCGCGATCGTGAGCGCGAACGGCCGGAACCACTGGCCGCCGACGCCCGGCATGAACGCGATCGGGATGAACACCGCGAGGATCGAGAACGTCGTCGCCGCGACGGCGAGCCCGATCTCGTCGGTGCCCTCGCGCGCCGCCGTGTAGTGGTCCTTCCCCATCTCGACGTGGCGCACGATGTTCTCGCGCACCACGATGGCGTCGTCGATCAGGATGCCGATCGCCAGCGACAGCCCGAGCAGCGACATCGTCTCGAGGCGGAAGCCGAGCATCCACACGGCGATGAACGAGGCCAGCACCGACACCGGCAGCGCGAGGCCCGTGATGACGGTCGAGCGCCACGAGTTCAGGAAGATGAACACCACGAGCACCGTCAGCAGCGCGCCCTCGACGAGCGCCTCCTGCACGTTGCGCACGGAGTTCCGCACGTTGACGCCCTTGTTCTTCACGACGTCGATCGTCGTGCCGGCGGGCAGCGTGGCCTTCACCTCGTCGATGCGGGCGATGATCTGGTCCGCGACCTCGGTGGTGCTGTAGCCCTGCGACTTCTTGATGTCGATGCCGACCGCCTCGCGCCCGTTGTAGAGCGCCAGCGTGCGCGGCTCCTCGGTCGCGTCGCGCACCGTCGCCACCTCGCCCAGGCGCACCAGCTGGCCGCCGCGCTCCGAGACGACGATGCGCGCGAACTGCTCCGGGTTCTCGAGGCGGCCGCGCAGCCGGATCGACCGCTCGTCGAGCGCGCCCGAGACGCGGCCCACCGGCGTCGCCAGGTTCTGCAGCTGCAGCGCCTGCACGACCTCGCTCACCGACACGCCCGCGGCCTGCATGCGGTCCGGCTGGATCTCGACCGTCAGCTCGCGCTCCACCTTGCCCGGGATCGCGACCTCGGCGACGCCGGCGATGGAGCGCAGCTGCCGCGTGATCCCCGGGTCCGCGAGCCGCGTCAGCTCGGCCGGCGTCAGCACGGTGGACGACACGGCCAGCGAGATGATCGGCTGGTCGGTGTCGTTGAACTTCTTGATGATCGGCTCCTCCATCTCCAGCGGCAGGTCGTTGCGGATGCCGGAGATCGCATCGCGCACGTCCTGGGTCGCCTCGGCGAGGGGCTTGTCGAAGTTGAACTCGATCATGACCGTCGCATAGCCGTCCTGCGCCGTGCCCATGACCTTCTTCACGCCGCTGATCGCGGAGATCGCCTCCTCGATGGGGTCGAGCAGCTCGCGCTCGACGCCGTCGGGCGACGCGCCCGGATACGGGATCGCGACCGTGACGAACGGCGGCGCGACCTCCGGGAACTCGTCCGTCTGGAGCTTCAGCAGCGCGAACAGGCCGAACACCACCAGGGCCAGCATGGCCACCACGGTGATGATCGGTCGCTTGATCGCGAAATCGGAGATGAACATGCCCGCCTTCCGGGATGTAGGGTCAGCGCTGCTTCGCGGGCGGCGCGGCGGGCGTCGCCGGCGCCGGCGCGGCCGTCGCGGGCGCCGACGCGGTCGCGCGGTCGCCGACGCTCGACACGCGCACCGGCGTGCCGTTCGAGATCCCCTGCGCGGCGCCGCGCAGCACGGTGTCGCCCGCCGCCACGCCGCCGCGCACCTCGACCATCTCGCGCGCGTCGTCGCGCAGCCCCAGCTCGACGGTCACGCGCTCCACCTTGCCGCCCTTCAGCCGCACGACCGTCGGCCGCACGCCGCGCTGGTCCACCGCGTCGCCCGGCACCAGCAGCCCGTCGCGCGACTGGCTGGCGACGCGCCCCTCGGCGAACAGCCCGCCGACCAGCGTGTTCCCCGTGTTCGGCACCGACGCGATGATCTGCACCTGCCGCGTGGCCGGATCGGCCACCGGCGCGACGCGCGTGATCTTCCCGGCGAACGTGCGGTCGGGATAGCCCGTCACCGTGAACTGCACCGGCGCGCCGACGCGCACCGCGCCCAGCTGGTCGGCCGGCACGCTCCCCTCCAGCTGCATGCTGGACGGGTCGACGACGCTGTACAGCTCCGTGCCCGGGCTCACGACGTCGCCCGTGCTCACGCGCTTGATGCCGACGATGCCCCCGAACGGCGCGCTGGCCGTCGCGTTGCCGAGCTGGCGGCCGGCGAGCGTGGACTGCGCGCGCGCCGCCGAAAGCTGCGCCCGCGCCGACGCGGCCGCGGTGCGCGACGCCTCGGCGTCGCGCTCGGCGATCGCGCCCGCGGCCAGCAGCCGGTTCGCGCGCTCGGCGTCGCGCTGCGCCGACTGGTACGCCAGCTCCGCCGCGGCGACGCCCGAGCGCGCGCTGATCGCCTGCTCGGCGAGGCCCGACGTCTCGATGCGCGCCAGCGCCTGGCCGCGCGTCACGCGCTGCCCCGGCTCGACGAGCGCCGCGGTCACGGTGCCCGACGCCTCGGCGCGGATGGTGGCCTGCCGCTCGGGCTGCAGCGACCCGGAGATCGCCGGCCCGCTCTGGATCGTGTCGCGCGTGACGACGGCGACGTTCTCGGGGCCCACGGTCACCGCGCTCGGCGCCGGGGCCGCCTGCGCGGTGTCCTCGGCCTTGCCGTCGCCGCCGCACGCGGCCAGCGCGCCCAGGGCGAGGACCGCGAGCGTCGAGGGAATGGATCGCGCGCCGGACGGGCGCGTGAGGAACGCGGTCATGGAGTGCCCCCGGTGGTGCCGGTTTGCTGGAAGCCGCCCGCGCGCTGGGCCGAGCCCTGCGCGCCCTGCGGCGAGTTAGAGCGCTGCTGCTGCTGCGACGCGCCGGCCTGCGCGGCGGCGCCCGTGCCCTGCTGCGCGGCGCCCGGCGCCGACAGCGGCAGGTCCTTCAGGAGCGCGAGGCGCAGCCGCGCCACCTCGCGATCGCGCGCGGCGGTCGCCGCGTTCGCCTCCGCCTGCTGCAGCAGCAGGCGCGAGTCGGCCAGCTCCACCTGCGTCGCCAGCCCCTCGCGGAAGCGGACCTCGGCGATCGCGTAGGCGCGCGTCGCCTGCCCCGCGGTGCCCGCGCTGGCGCGCCACGTCGCCTCCGCCTGCGCGAGCTGCGACACCGCCAGCCGCGCGTCGAGCGCCGACAGCTCCTCCACCTGCCGCGACGTCTGCTGCGCCTCGCGCAGGTTCGCCTCGGCGATCATCTCGTCGCCGCGGATGCGGCCGCCCGTGAGGATCGGCACCGAGACGCCGAGGGCCACCGTCCAGTTGGGATAGAACTGGTTGAGCGCCGTCGGGAAGGTGATGCCGTCGCCGCTGGGGTACGCGAAGCGCTGGTAGTTGGTCGTCAGCTGCACCGCGGGCAGCCGCTGCGCGCGCGCCGACCGCAGGAGGTTGCGCTGCACGGTGACGTTCTCGCGCGTCTGCCGCGCGGGCGCGCGGTTGGCCGCCGCCGTGTCGGCCGCGGCGACGATGCTGTCGACCGCGCTCGCCACCAGCGGATCCTCGGCCAGCACCTCGGCCGGGTCCACGTTGACCGTGGCGAAGCGCTC
>CBHYLO010000304.1:0-5992 GCA_966128675.1 uncultured bacterium
GGGCCGCGGCGACCACCGCGCTCGCCGACGGCGACGAGGTCGCGCTGCTGCCGCCGGTCGCGGGCGGATGACGACGGCGTCACGCGTCGTGGGCCGCGTCGCCGTCAGCGGACGGCTGGTGCGCACGCCGATCGCGGGCGCGGCGCTGCTGGACGCGGTCGCCCACGAGAGCGCCGGCGCGCAGACGGCCTTCCTGGGCGCCGTGCGCGACACCAACGCGGGCCGCGCCGTGACGGGCATCGACTACGCGGCGTACGAGCCGATGGCCGACGCCGAGCTCGCCGCGATCGCGGCCGAGGCCGCGGAGCGGTGGCCCGGCGTGCGGATCGCCATCGAGCACCGCATCGGCACGCTCGCGGTCGGCGAGGTCAGCGTCGGCATCGCGGTCGCGCACGCGCATCGCGGCCCCGCGTTCGACGCCTGCCGCTTCGCCATCGAGGCCATCAAGGCGCGCGTGCCGATCTGGAAGCGCGAGCACTACGTCGACGGCTCGCGCGCCTGGGTGGATGCCTCGACCGGCGGCGCCGCGGGCGCTCCGCCCGCCGGGGTCGCGCCGTGATCGTCGCCGCGACGGTCGCCGAGGCCGAGCGCGCGCTGCGCGACCAGCACGGGCGGCGCATCGAGTACCTGCGCGTCTCGGTCACCGACCGGTGCAACTTCCGCTGCGTGTACTGCATGCCGCTGGCGGGGCTGCCCTGGCTGCCGCGCGAGACGCTGCTGACCGACGACGAGATCGTGCAGGTGGTGCGCGAGCTGGCCCCGCTCGGCCTGCGGCGCGTGCGGCTCACCGGCGGCGAGCCGACGCTGCGCCCGGGGCTCGTCGACCTGGTCGCGCGGCTGCGCGAGGTCGCCGCGATCGAGGACCTCTCGCTCTCGACCAACGGGACACGGCTGGCGCCGATCGCCGACGACCTGCGGCGCGCGGGGCTCGACCGCGTGAACGTCAGCGTCGACTCGCTGCGCCCCGCGCGCATCGCCCAGCTGGCCCGACGCCGCGAGCCGTTCGATCCGATGGCCGCCCTCGAGGCCGCGACGTCGGCGGGGCTCGCGCCCATCAAGGTCAACGTCGTCGTCATCGCCGGCCGCAACGACGACGAGCTGGAGGCGCTCGCCGCGCTGACGCTCGACCGGCCGTGGCACGTGCGCTTCATCGAGCTGATGCCGGTCGGCGAGCTGGCCGAGGCGGAGGCGGCCGCGGGACGCGATCCACTGGCGCTGGTGGTGCCGGCCGACGCCCTGCTCGCGCGCCTCGCCGCGATGGGCCGCGAGCTCGGGCGGCCGCTGAGCGCGGGCGGCGCGCCGGCGCGCGGCAACGGGCCGGCGGCGTATCACCGCTTCGCGGGCGCGGCCGGCAGCGTCGGCGTCATCACGCCGATGACGCACACGTACTGCGGCTCGTGCAACCGCGTGCGGCTGACCGCCGACGGCCGGCTGCGCACCTGCCTCTTCGGCGACCACGAGGTCGGGCTGCGCGACGCGCTGCGCGCCGGTCGTCCGCTCGGGCCGCTGGTGCACGAGGCGCTCGCGGGGAAGCCGCTGGAGCACGCGCTGCTGACGCGGCGCGTCGGCGGGCTGCGCGCGCTGTCGGAGGTGGGTGGATGATCGGCGCAGCGTCGCCGTAGCCACGCGCAAGCTCGTCCGTTGCCGCATGTGGACGGCCCCGATAGCTTTCCGGCGCTGTCCCCCAAAAACCTCAGCAACCCGGCCACATGGTCAACAAGATCACGGTGGTGGGCGCCGGGAACGTCGGCGCCACGACCGCGCAGCGCATCGCGGAGAAGGAGCTCGCCCGCACCGTCGTGATGGTCGACGTCGCGGAAGGCATTCCGCAGGGGAAGGGCCTCGACCAGTGGCAGTCGGCGCCGATCGAAGGGTTCGACTCGCGCATCATCGGCTCCAACGGCTACGACGAGACCGCGGGCTCGGACATCGTCGTCATCACGGCGGGCATCGCGCGCAAGCCGGGCATGTCGCGCGACGACCTGCTGAACACGAACGCCGGCATCGTCAAGCAGGTCAGCGAGCAGATCAAGGCGTCGTCGCCGGACGCGATCGTGATCGTCGTGTCGAACCCGCTCGACGTGATGTGCTACGTCGCGAAGGAAGTGACCGGCTTCCCGCGCGAGCGCGTGATCGGCATGGCGGGCGTGCTGGACACGGCGCGCTACCGCGGCTTCCTGGCCGAGGCGATGGACGTCTCGGTGCGCGACATCCAGGCGATGGTGCTCGGCGGCCACGGCGACACGATGGTCCCGCTCATCAGCTACACGAGCGTGAGCGGCATCCCGGTCACGCAGCTGCTGGCGAAGGACAAGCTCGACGCGATCGTGGACCGCACGCGCAACGGCGGCGCCGAGATCGTGAAGCACCTCAAGACCGGCTCCGCGTACTACGCGCCGTCGGCCGGCGCGGTGCAGATGGTCGAGGCGATCGTCAACGACCAGCGCCGCATCCTGCCGTGCGCCGCGTGGCTCGAAGGCGAGTACGGGATGTCGGGCCTCTACCTCGGCGTGCCGTGCAAGCTGGGGCGGGGCGGGCTGCAGCAGGTGGTGGAGGTCGAGCTGACGGATGCCGAGCGCGCGGCGCTCGAGCAGAGCGCGCAGGCGGTGCGCGACCCGATGGCCGCGATCAAGCTCTGAGTTCTCCGACGCCGCGGGGGCACGTGCGCCCGCGGCGTTTCCTTTCTCCGCACCGAGAGATGCAGCTGGTTCGCAACTTCTGGCAGTCGCAGATCGGGAAGAAGGTGGTCATGGCGATCACCGGCCTGATCGGCGTCGGCTTCGTGCTCGGCCACATGGTCGGCAACCTGCAGATGTTCCAGTCGGCCGCGAAGATGAACGCCTACGGGTACTTCCTGAAGCACACCGTGGGCGGTGCGCTGTGGGCGGTGCGCGGGGTGCTCCTCGCCTCGGTGATCCTGCACGTGCTGGCCGCGGTGCAGCTGACGGCGCAGAAGCGCGCGGCGCGTCCGCAGGGCTACGCGAAGCTGGAGCCGCAGATCTCGACCTTCGCGTCGCGCACGATCCGCTGGGGCGGCTTCCTGCTGCTCGCGTTCATCGTGTTCCACATCCTGCAGTTCACGACGCTCTCGCTGTTCGCGGACTACAGCAAGACCGACGTGTACAACAACGTCGTCAAGGCGTTCACGGTGCCGTGGATCGTCGGCTTCTACGTGCTGTCGATGGGGGCGCTCGCGCTGCACCTCTTCCACGGCGCGTGGAGCTCCTTCCGCACGCTGGGGCTCAACCGTCCATCGGCGCGGCCGACGCAGCGCGCGGTCGCGACGCTCGTCGCCGCCGTCGTCACGCTGGGCTTCGCCGCCGTGCCGCTCGGCGTCTTCCTGGGCGCGGTGAAGGCCGCGCCGCCCGAGGCGGGCGTGCCCGCCGAGGCCATCGAGGCGGCCGCCGCGCCGGCGCCGGCCCAGCCCTCCACGCTCGCGGGGCACTGAGACCGTCATGGAGCTGAACTCGAAGATTCCCGCGGGCCCGATCGCGGAGAAGTGGGACAAGCACAAGTTCAACCTCAAGCTGGTCAACCCGGCCAACAAGCGGAAATACGAGGTGATCGTCGTCGGCGCCGGCCTGGCCGGCGCGTCGGCCGCCGCGACGCTGTCGGAGCTCGGCTACCGGGTGAAGTGCTTCGTCTACCACGACTCGCCGCGCCGCGCGCACTCGATCGCGGCGCAGGGCGGCATCAACGCGGCGAAGAACTACCAGAACGACGGCGACTCGGTCCACCGCCTGTTCTACGACACGGTGAAGGGCGGGGACTTCCGCGCCCGTGAGGCGAACGTGCACCGCCTGGCGCAGGTGTCGGTGAACATCATCGACCAGTGCGTCGCCCAGGGCGTCCCGTTCGCGCGCGAGTACGGCGGGCTCCTGAGCAACCGCTCGTTCGGCGGCGCGCAGGTCAGCCGCACCTTCTACGCGCGCGGCCAGACCGGCCAGCAGCTGCTCCTGGGCGCCTACCAGGCGCTCGAGAAGGAGATCGCCAAGGGCGGCGTGCAGATGTACACCTACCACGAGATGCTCGACCTCGTGACGGTGGACGGCGTGGCGCGCGGCATCGTCGTGCGCGACATGAACACGGGCGAGATCAGCACGCACGCGGCGCACGCCGTGGTGCTGGCGACCGGCGGCTACGGCAACGTCTTCTACCTGTCGACGAACGCCAAGCACTCGAACGCGACGGCCATCTGGCGCGCGCACAAGCGCGGCGCCGCGTTCGCCAACGCGTGCTACACGCAGATCCACCCGACGTGCATCCCCGTCAGCGGCGACCACCAGTCGAAGCTGACGCTGATGTCGGAGTCGCTGCGCAACGACGGCCGCGTATGGGTGCCCAAGAAGGCCGGCGACAATCGGCCGCCCGCGCAGATCCCCGAGGACGAGCGCGACTACTACCTGGAGCGCCGCTACCCGAGCTTCGGCAACCTCGCGCCGCGCGACATCTCCAGCCGCTCGGCCAAGTACGTGTGCGACGAGGGGCGCGGCGTCGGCGAGACGGGCCTCGGCGTGTACCTCGACTTCTCGGACGCGATCAAGCGCCTGGGCAAGCAGGCCATCGCGGAGCGCTACGGCAACCTGTTCGAGATGTACCAGCGCATCACGGACGAGAATCCGTACGAGGTCCCGATGCGCATCTACCCGGCCGTGCACTACACGATGGGCGGCCTCTGGGTGGACTACAACCTGATGAGCACCGTGCCGGGCCTCTACGTGCTCGGCGAGGCGAACTTCTCCGACCACGGGGCCAACCGCCTCGGCGCGTCGGCGCTCATGCAGGGCCTCGCGGACGGCTACTTCGTGCTGCCGTACACGATCGGCGACTACCTCTCGACGCTGAAGCCGACGCCGGTCGACACGACGGCGCCCGAGTTCAAGGCCGTCGAGGCCGAGACGCGCCAGCGCGTCGCGCAGCTGCTCGGGATCAAGGGGAAGCGCACGCCGACCGCGATCCACCGGCAGCTCGGCAAGATCATGTGGGAGAAGTGCGGCATGGCCCGCACGCGCGAGGGCCTCACGCAGGCGATCGGCGAGATCGCGACGCTGCGCGAGGAGTTCTGGAACGACGTGAACGTCGTGGGCGAGGCGGGCACCATCAACCAGCAGCTGGAGATCGCCGCGCGCGTCGCGGACTTCCTGGAGCTGGGCGAGCTGATGTGCCGCGACGCGCTGCACCGCGAGGAGAGCTGCGGCGGCCACTTCCGCGAGGAGTACCAGACGCCGGACGGCGAGGCGCTCCGCAACGACGACGAGTTCGCGTACGTCGCCGCCTGGGAGTACACGGGCGACGTCGGCGCGCCGCGCCTGCACAAGGAGCCCCTCGTGTTCGAGAACGTGCCGCTCGCCACCCGCAGCTACAAGTGACGATGAAGATCACCCTGCACGTCTGGCGACAGGCCGGTCCGAAGGCCGCGGGCAAGCTGGAGACGTACCAGCTGGGCCACGTGTCGCCCGACATGTCGTTCCTGGAGATGTTCGACGTCCTCAACGAGCAGCTCGTCGAGGAGGGGAAGGAGCCCGTCGCGTTCAGCCACGACTGCCGCGAGGGGATCTGCGGCTCGTGCGCGATGATGATCAACGGCGCCGCGCACGGCCCGATGAAGGGCACGGCGACCTGCCAGCTGCACATGCGCAGCTTCAAGGACGGCGACGAGATCTGGGTCGAGCCGTGGCGCGCGCGCGCGTTCCCGATCATGAAGGACCTCGTCGTCGACCGCTCGGCGCTCGACCGCATCATCCAGGCGGGCGGCTACGTGTCGGTCAACACGGGCGGCGCGCGCGACGCGAACGAGATCCTGATCCCGAAGCCGGACGCCGACGCGGCGATGGACGCCGCGGCCTGCATCGGCTGCGGGGCCTGCGCCGCGGCGTGCCCCAACGCCTCGGCGTCGCTCTTCACGTCGGCGAAGATCGCGCACCTCGGCCACCTGCCGCAGGGGCAGCCGGAGCGCTTCCGCCGCGTGCTGGCGATGGTCGAGCAGATGGAC
>CBHYLO010000305.1:0-5977 GCA_966128675.1 uncultured bacterium
AGGCTGCGTCCGCGCGCGGCGCCGTTCGTGGCGGGGACGCTGTCGCAGGTGACCGCGTCGCCGGAGCTCGAGGGCGACGTCGCCCTCTCGCCCGACGGGCGGATGCTCGCGTACGTGACGCTGGTGGACGGGGCGTTCCGCGTCGTCGTGCGGCAGCTCGCGGGCGGGCGCACCGTCGTCGTCAGCCCCGACAGCGGGCCGGGGCAGCGGTGGCCGCGCTGGGCGCCCGACGGCACGACGCTGCTCTACGCCAGCGGCGGCATCGTCTACGAGGTGCCCGCGCTCGGCGGTCCAGCGCGGCCGGTGGCGGGGCGCGCCGAGGGCTTCGTGCGCGGGAACCCCACGGCCGCCTACTCGCCGGACGGCCGCCGCATCGCCTGGTCCGACTCCGCGGGGATCCTCGTGCGCGACCGCGCCGGGGGCACGCCGCGCCGCGTCGCGCGCGGCTTCGAGCTGCACTCCGCGGCGTGGTCGCCCGACGGGACGCGGCTGGCGTACGTGTCCGGCAACCAGTCGTACGTCACCGTCGTCGGCAACACGTCGCCCAGCAGCGTGTGGACGATCCCCGTGGACGGGGGCGCGCCGGCGCGCGTGACCGACGGGCGCCACCTGAGCGTGAACCCGGTGTGGGCGCCCGACGGGCGGTCGCTGCTCTACATCTCCAACGCCGGCGGGACGCGCGACGTGTGGCAGGTCGCGCTGCGCGCCGACGGCGCGCCGGCCGGCGCGCCGTCGCGCCTGACGAACGGGCTCGAGCCGTACACGATGTCGCTGGCGACGGACGGGACGCGGCTCGCGTACAGCGTGCTGCGGCAGCGCGCGAACGTGTGGGTCGTGCCGATCGGCGCGTCCGGCGCGTCCGGCGCGACGCCCGTGTCGGCCGCGCGCCAGGTGACGGTGGAGAACCAGCGCGTGGAAGGGCTCGCGCTGTCGCCGGACGGGCGCTGGCTCGCGTACGACGCGAACCGCCGCGGCAACGCGGACGTCTTCCGCATCCCGGCCGAGGGGGGCGAGCCGGTGCAGCTGACGACCGACGCGGCGGACGACTTCCAGCCCGCGTGGTCGGCGGACGGGCGGCGCCTCGCGTTCTACTCGACGCGCGCGGGCACGCGCGACGTGTACGCGATCGACGCCGACGGCGGGTCGGTGGAGCGCGTGACGGCGCTGCCGGGGGAGGAGCGCTTCCCCGCGTGGTCCCCGGACGGCGCGCGCATCGCGTTCGCGTCCAACACGAGCGGCGCGGAGGAGGTGTACGTCGTGTCGCGCGCCGCGGGCGGGGCGTGGTCGGCGCCGGTGCGCCTGACGGACGCCGGCGTCGGGTATCCGCGCTGGTCGCCGGACGGGCGCTGGATCGCGGCCGTCTCGGCGCGGCGCGGCGTGCTCCTCGTGCCCGCCGCGGGCGGCCCGGCGCGCACGCTCGTCGCGCCGGCACCGGACGGGGCGGGGGCGGTGTCCGCGACGTGGGGGCGCGACCCGTCGGTGCTCTACTACCTGACGATCGACGTGCGACGCGCGGCGTGGCGGTTCTGGCGCCTGCCGGTCGCCGGCGGCGCGCCGCGGCTGGTGTTCGCGCTCGAGGGCCGGCGGGCGCCGGGCGGCATCACCTTCGCGACCGACGACCGCCGGCTCTTCTTCACGCGGACGGACGACGAGGCGGACGTGTGGACGATGGAGCTGGCGCGCTCTCCTTGACAGGTTAGGAGAGACGCCCCATCCTGTCTCCTAACCGATCTAGGAGAACACGATGGCCGACCATGCGGCGGTCCTGCCCGGAACGCTCGACCTGCTCATCCTCAAGGCCGTCTCGCTCGGCCGGCTGCACGGCTACGGCGTGCTGCTGCGCATCGAGCAGATCTCCGGCGGCGCGCTCCAGATCCAGCAGGGCGCGCTCTACCCCGCGCTGTACCGGCTGGAGCATCAGGGGCTGATCGACAGCGAGTGGGGCACGTCGGACAACAATCGGCGCGCCAAGTACTACCACCTCACCGTCGCCGGCCGCCGGCGCCTGGGGGAGGAGACCGCGAGCTGGCAGCACCTCGCCCAGGCGATGGCGCGCGCGCTGGCCGTCACGCCGCAGGAGGTCTGATGCTGCATTCGATGATGTCGCGCGCCCGCTCGCTCTGGAGCGGGCTGCGCCGCCGCCGCGACTTCGAGGCCGACATGGCCGAGGAGTTCCGGCACCACCTGGAGCTGCGCACGGCGGACCTCGTGCGGTCGGGCGTCGCGCCCGCGGAGGCGTCGCGCCTGGCGCGCGTCGAGTTCGGGCGCATCGCCAACCACCAGGAGGACGCGCGCGCCGCGCGCGGGCTGGCCACGTTCGACTCGCTGCGCGTCTCGTGGCTGGACGTGAAGCTCGGCGCGCGCATGCTGAAGAAGTATCCCGGCCTCTCGATCGTGTCGGTGATCGGCATGTCGGTGGCGATCGCGGTCGGCGCGGGCTACGTCGGCGCGATCAACGCGTTCATGGACCCCACGCTGCCGCTGCCCGACGGCGACCGCATCGTCGCGATCCAGAACGTGGACGTGACCGATCCCGGCGACGAGCGGCAGACGCTGCGCGACCTCGCGGCGTGGCGCACGCAGCTGCGCACGGTGCGAGAGATCGGCGCGTTCGCGTCCGCGGGGCGCAACCTCGTGCTCCCCGGCCAGGGCGTGGAGCGCGTCAAGCTGGCGCGCATGACGGCGTCGGGCTTCGGCCTCACGCGCGTCGCGCCGCTGATGGGCCGCACGCTGCTCGAGGCGGACGAGCGCGAGGGCGCGGCGCCGGTGCTCGTGATCGGCGAGGACGAGTGGCGGCGCGTGTTCGACGCGGACCCCGCGATCGTCGGCCGGGCCGTGCGGCTGGGGACCGAGATGCACACCGTCGTCGGCGTGATGCCCGCGGGCTTCGGCTTCCCGTTCGCGCACGACTACTGGGTGCCGCTCACGCAGCGCGTCGCGGACGTCGAGACGGGCGGCGGCACCGACGTGTTCGTGTTCGGCCGCCTGGCCGACGGCGCGACGCTCGACGAGGCGCAGGCGGAGCTGTCGGTCGTCGGCGCGCGCATGGCCACGACGTTCCCGGCGACGCACCAGCACCTGCGGCCGCGCGTGATGCCGTACACGCTCCCGCTGATGGGGATCGACGACCCCGCCGCCGTGATGGCGGCCCGCACGCTGCAGGCGTCGGTCGCCCTGCTGCTCGTGCTCGTGGCGGCGAACGTCGCGATCCTCGTCTACGCCCGCGTCGCCACGCGCACCAGCGAGATCGCGATGCGCAGCGCCCTCGGCGCCAGCCGCCGGCGGATCATCACGCAGCTGTTCGTCGAGGCGTTCGTGCTCTCGTCCATCGCGGCGGTGATCGGGCTCTCGATCACGAGCGCCGCGTTCCGCATGCTGGAGCGCCTGCACGGCGGCCCGGGCTCGGACGTGACGGTGCCCTTCTGGTTCGACCTCCGCCTCACGCCGGGGCTCATCGCGTACGCCGCGGGGCTGGCGATCCTCGCCGGCGTGATCGTCGGCGTCGTCCCCGCGCTGAAGGTCACGGGCCGCCGCGTGCAGGCCGGCCTGCAGCAGCTCACGACGCGCGGCGCCTCGCAGCAGCTCGGGCGCCTGTGGACCGCGCTCATCGTCGTGCAGGTCGCGATCGCGGTCGCGGTGCTCCCGTCGGCCATCGCCGTCGCCGGCAAGTCGGTGCAGAAGGGCGCCGCGGAGCCCGCGTACGACGCGGAGGCGCTGCTGGGCGCGCGGGTGTTCATGGACCGCGACGCGGTGCTGCCGGTGCCCGGCGGCGACACGAGCGCGGCCGCCATCCTGCCGCGCTTCCGCGACCGCACCGCGGAGCTGCTCCGTCGGCTGGAGGCGGAGCCCTCGGTGGCCGGCGTGACGTTCACGACCAACATCCCGGGCCGCGAGCGCCTGGAGCGCGTCGAGGTCGAGGGCGCGCCGCGGACCGCCGCGAGCGCGACGGCGGCGATGAGCGCGGACGAGGCGGCGCTCGCCGGGCCGCAGGACGGCTGGGTGCGCGGCAGCAGCGTCGACGCCGACTTCTTCGGCGTGTACGGCGTGCCCACGGTGGCCGGGCGCAGCTTCACGGACGCCGACGCGCACGAGGGGGCGACGGCGGTCGTCGTCGACCAGGTGTTCGCCGACCAGCTGCTCGCGGGCGGCCCGATCCTCGGCCGGCGCGTGCGCGTGCTGACGCCCAAGGAAGGCGGCGCGAAGGGCGAGATGCAGGCCGGCCCGTGGCTCGAGGTCGTGGGCGTCGTCCCTGACTTCTCGCTGGAGCTCGGCCTCGGCGGGAAGGAGGATCCGGCGATGTACTTCCCGATGTCGGTCGCCCAGGCGAGCGGGCCGCTGCACGTCGCGGTGCGCACGCGCGGCGCCTCGCCGGCGGCGTTCGGCGGGCGGCTGCGGCAGGTCGCGCTGGCCGTCGACCCGAACCTCCAGCTCGAGGAGGTGTCCGCCGCGTCCGACTTCGAGCACCACGAGCGGCGCTCGATGCTCTACGTGGCGATCGGCGTCGTGGCGGTGACGGGGAGCGTGCTGCTGCTCTCCGCGACCGGCATCTACGCGATGATGTCGTTCACCGTCACGCGGCGGCGGCGCGAGATCGGCATCCGCGCCGCGCTCGGCGCCGACCCGCGGCGCATCCTCGCCGGCGTGTTCGCGCGTGCCAGCACGCAGCTCGGCGTCGGCGTGGCCGGCGGCCTCGGGCTGGCGGTGGTCGTCGCCCGTGCGATCGGCACCGGCGTGATGCAGGGGGCGGGGGTGCTGCTGCTGCCCGGCGTCGCGGTGCTCATGATCGGTGTCGGCCTGCTGGCGACGCTCGGCCCCGCGCGCCGCGGGCTCGCCGTGCAGCCGACGGAGGCGCTGCGCGACGAGTAGCCGCGCCGCGTCAGGCGGCGGGCGCCGCGTCGAGCAGCGCCCGCACGCGCGGGATCACCTCGCGCCCGTACAGCGCGATGCTGCGCAGCATCGTCTCGTGCGCGAGGGGACCGGAGCTGTACTTGAGATCGAAGCGCGCGAGGCCGAGCGCGCGCGCGGTCGCCGCGATGCGCCGCGCGACCGTCTCGGGCGAGCCGACGTAGAGCGATCCCGCGTCGGCCTCGTGCTCGAACTCCGCGCGGCTGGTCGGGCCCCAGCCACGCTCGCCGCCGATGCGGTCGCGCATCTCGCGGTACGCGGGCCACAGCTCGTCGCGCGCCTGCGCGTCCGTCTCGGCGATGTGCCCGGGCGAGTGCACGCCCACCGGCAGCGGCGCCACGCCGCGCTGCGCGAGCTCGCGGTGGTAGAGCGCGACGTACGGCGCGAAGCGGCGCGGGTTGCCGCCGATGATCGCGAGCATCAGCGGCAGGCCGTAGTGCGCCGCGCGCACGACCGACTGCGGGCTGCCGCCGACGCCGATCCACGTCGTCAGCCGCCCGCGCTCGGTGCCCGGGTAGACGCGCAGGCCCGCGAGCGGCGCGCGCGTCGTGCCGCGCCACGTCGCCGGCTCGCCGGTGCGGTCGGCCTCCAGCAGCGCGGCGAACAGCGCGAGCTTCTCCTCGAACAGCACCTCGTACTGGTCCAGCGGGAAGCCGAACAGCGGGAACGACTCGGTGAACGAGCCGCGCCCGAGGATCACCTCCGCGCGCCCGTTCGACACGGCGTCGAGCGTCGCGAAGCGCTGGAAGACGCGCACCGGCTCGTCGGAGCTGAGCACCGTCACCGCGGAGCCGAGCCGGATGCGCTGCGTGCGGCCGGCGATGGCGGCGAGCACCATCTCGGGCGACGAGACCGCGAAGTCCGCGCGGTGATGCTCGCCGACGCCGATGAAGTCGATCCCGACCTCGTCGGCCAGCACCGCCTCGGCGACGAGGTTGCGGATCACCTGCGCGTGGGGCAGGGGACGGCCGTCCGCGTCGCGCGTGACGTCGCCGAAGGTGTCGATCCCGAGCTCGAGCGGTGGCGTCATGGCGTGGCGGTGTCGTCGTGGTCGTCGTCGTGGTCGTCGTCG
>CBHYLO010000306.1:0-5970 GCA_966128675.1 uncultured bacterium
CCCCGTCGCCAGCGCCGGCGCGATCAGCACGTCGGGGCTCGAGAAGTTCGCCTTCACGCTGCAGCCGCGGTTGCACTGGCCGCAGTAGTGGCACGCCTGCCGGCCGGGCAGCGGCTTGGTGATGATCGACAGCCGCGACGGGATGCACGTGATCCCCAGCTTGTCGCTCGCCTTCTTCACCAGCAGCTCGTAGCAGCGCGGCTTGGGCGCCGGATGGAAGCGCCCGTCGGGGTGGTTCTCCAGCCCCTCGTTGCTGCCGAACACGCCGATCAGGTCGTCGATGCGGTCGTAGTACGGCGCGACGTCCTGGTAGCCGATCGGCCAGTCGTCACCGAGCCCGTCGTGCGTCTTCCCCTTGAAGTCGCGCGGCCCGAAGCGGAGCGAGATGCGCCCCCAGTGGTTGGTGCGCCCGCCGAGCATGCGCCCGCGCCACCAGTCGAACCGGGTGCCGGGCGCGCGCGTGTACGGCTCGCCCTCGATCTCGAAGCCGCCGTCGCACGCGTCGTGCTCGCCGAACTCGCGGTTGCGCGTCGAGCGCCCGCGCCCCGGCGTCGCGTACGCCGGCAGGATCATCGTCGAGTTCTTCGACGCGTACCACGCGGGGCCCGCCTCCAGCATCACCACGCGCGCGCCCGCCTTCGTCAGCGCGTACGCGGCCATGCCGCCGCCGGCTCCCGAGCCGACGATCGCGACGTCGTAGACCTGCTGCTCGCTGTGCGCCATCAGGACATCAGTGGGCGAAGGTGCTCGAAGCCCGCACGCGCGGTCGCCAGCGCGTCGGTGGGATTGTCGTGCTCCACGTACACGCCCTGCAGGCCCGTGCGGCGCCCCTCGCGGATCAGCGTCGCGAAGTCGATCGTCCCCGCGCCCACGTCCACCATCTTCCGCTCGGGCGCCGCGGTGGCGTCCTTTGCGTGGATCATCACCACGCGTCCCGGCTCGCCGGTCATCAGCGCCAGCGCGTCCTTGCCGGCCTTGGTCGCCCAGTACACGTCCAGCTCGAACTTCACGAGCTGCCGGTCGGCCTCCGCGCGCAGGATGTCCCACCCGGTCTGTGTCGTCCCGGCGATCGGCGCGAACTCGAAGTCGTGGTTGTGGTACGCCATGCCGATGTTGCGCGCGCGCGCCGCCTCGCCCCACCGCGACATGTCGGCGGCGAGCCGCTTGTACGCGTCCACCGTGCGCTCGCTCTGGTCCAGCCACGGCACCGCCACCCACTGGTGCCCGAGCGTCGCCGCGTCGTCCAGCACCTTCGCGACCGACGCGCGGAACTGCGCCAGCGGCACGTGCGCCGACGGCGCCGCCAGCTGGTGCCGGTCGAGGAGCGCGCGCAGCTCGGCCGGCGTCTTCCCGTGGTGCTGGAACAGCTCGACGTTGCGGTAGCCGATCCGCGACAGCGCGGCGAACGTCCCCTCGAGGTCCTTCCCGAGCGCGTCGCGCAGCGTGTAGAGCTGGACGCCGAGCCGCAGGGTGGCGGGCGCGCCGGCCGCGGACCCGCCGGCCGCGGACGCGCCGGGCGTGGCGGTGTCCGGTGCGGAGCCGGCGCGGGGCGCGCACGCCGCGAGGGGGGCGAGTAGCGGCGCGGCCATCGCGGCGCCGGCCGCCGCACCGAGCGTGCGCAGGAAGGTGCGCCGCGGTGTCGCGGCGGCCTGGTCGAGAGGCATGGAAGTCACCGCGTGAGGGGGGCAGCGGCGAAATCCTACCGGCGTGCGCAGGGGGACGCCTGCGCGGGGCGCGACGGCCGTCACGGCGGGTCGCGCGGCGGGCGTCCCGCGCACGCCCTCCGCAGACTTGCACCGTCGTCCGCCCCCGCCACCGTCTCCGAGCCTCGCGATGCACTACCTGCTCATGTACGACGTCGCGCCCGACTACCTGCAGCGCCGCGGCGAGTTTCGCGTCGCGCACCTCGCCCTCGGCTGGGCCGCCCATGCCCGCGGCGAGCTGGTGCTCGGCGGCGCGCTCGCGGACCCGGTGGACGGCGCGGTGCTGCTCTTCCGCGGCGACTCGCCGGCGGTCGCGGAGCGCTTCGCGGAGTCGGATCCCTACGTGAAGAACGGGCTGGTGCGGAGCTGGCGCGTACGCCCGTGGACGACGGTCATCGGCGACGACGCCGCCAACCCCGTGCGCCCCGAACCATCATGACCACGCCCGAGCCCTGGCTGCGCGGCCCGATCGCCGGCGTGCCGCCCGCGCTGCAGCCCGCGGCGCACGCGCTGCAGCAGGCGCTGGAGGACGTGCGCGCCTCCGTCGGCTCGCTCGATGACGCCGCGCTGTGGCGGAGCCCCGGCGGCGGCGCGCCGTCGGCCGGCTGGCACGTGCTGCACGCCGGCGGCGCGCTCGACCGGCTGCTGACGTACGCGCGCGGCGCCGCCCTCGACGACGCGCAGCGCGCGGCGCTCGCGGCCGAGCAGGCGCCCGAGCACCTGGACGCCGCGACGCTCCTGGCGGGCTTCGAGGCGCGCATCGCGGCCGCGTTCGCGCAGCTGCGCGCGACCCCGGAGTCGACGCTGGCCGACGCACGCGAGGTCGGCCGCGCGAAGCTGCCGTCGTCGGTGCTCGGCCTCCTGTTCCATGCGGCCGAGCACACGCAGCGGCACGTGGGGTCGCTCGTGACGACGGCGCGCGTGGTGAGAACCTGAAGGCTGCGGACTGCGGGCTGCGGATCTACGGCCGCTCGGGACGCGCCGTCGTGAATCCGCAGCCCGCAGTCCGCAGCTCCCTACGCGCGGACCTCAGCGCTTCTTCGCCAGCATCGTCCCCCGACAGTTCGCCGCCCCGCAGTGACAGGGAAAGCGCCGCTTCGCCGCCGGCGTGTGCCGCTCCTCCAGCACGAACGCGTAGTCGTACGCCAGCTCGTCGCCCGGCTCCACGTCGTGGATCGTCTCGATCCAGATCCGCCCGCCCTCGACGATCGCGTCGCAGTTCGGGTCGCACGAGTGGTTGATGAAGCGCGCCGCGTTCCCGTCCACCGCCGCGTCCACCACGACCTCGATCCACTCGCCGTCGACCTCGTCCTCGATCGCGAACAGGAACGTGTGGTGCCGCTCTCCCGGCACGTCCGGATAGCGCGCCTCCGACTCCGCCACCGTCAGCCGCTCCCCCGCGTACTCGATCAGGCGCGTGCCGGCGGGGATGAAGCGCGTCGCGAACGCCCCCAGCCCCTGCATCGGCGACGGGCGGATCTCGAACGGAAGATCGACGGGTTCGGCGGGCCCGGAAGCGGCCCCGGAGGCGGCGGCATCGTGCGGCATGGCGCATCTTACCCGCATGACGCCCCGAATCCTCGCCCTCCCGTCGCTGTGCGCGGCGCTCCTCGCCGCCGCCCCGCTGGCCGCCCAGGCACCCGCTGCCCAGGCGCCGGCCGCCCCCGCCCCCGCCTTCGATCCCGCCGCCGACCGCGCCGCCGCGCTGGCCGTCGTGAAGCGCCTCTTCGACGCCATGCGCGCCGGCGACAGCGCCACCGTCCGCGCCGTCTTCCACCCGCAGGCGCTCCTCTCCTCCGCGCTCGTCGGCCGCGACGGCACGCCCCAGGTCCGCGTCGACTCGCTGGGCGGCTTCATCCGCGCCGTCGGCACCCCGCACGCCGAGGTGTGGGACGAGCGCACGTCGGGCGAGGTCGTGCAGGTCGACGGGCCCATGGCCACCGTCTGGACGCGCTACGCCTTCTACGCCGGCACGAAGTTCAGCCACTGCGGCGTCGACGCGTTCACCCTCGCCCGCACCGGGACCGAGTGGCGCATCCTCGCCCTCACCGACACGCGGCAGCGCACCGGCTGCCCCGAGCAGGCCGCCGGCGCCACGCGCTGATCCGCGGGTGACCGGTCCGGAGATCCTCGCGCTCGACGGCATCGTCAAACGCTTCGGCGCCGCCGTCGCGCTCGACGGGGCGTCGCTCGCCGTGCGGCGCGGGACGCTCCACGCGGTCCTCGGCGAGAACGGCGCCGGGAAGACGACGCTCATGCGCATCGCGTTCGGGATGCTGCAGCCCGACGCGGGCACCATCCGCCTGGACGGCGCCGCGCGCCGCCTCGCCTCCCCCGCCGACGCCATCGCCGCCGGCGTCGGCATGGTCCACCAGCACTTCACGGTCGTCCCCGCGATGACCGTGGCGGAGAACGTCGCACTTGGCGGACGCGGGCGGTACGACGCGCGGGCGGCCGCGGACCGCGTCCGCGAGGTCGGCGCGCGCGCCGGGCTCGCCCTCGACCCGCACGCCCGCGCCGGCGACCTGTCCGTCGCGGGCCAGCAGCGCCTCGAGATCGTGAAGGCGCTCGCCCGCGACGCCCGCCTCCTCATCCTCGACGAGCCGGCGGCGGTCCTCGGGCCGGCCGAGGCACGCGAGCTCCTGACCTGGCTCCGCGGCTACGTCGACGGCGGCGCGACCGCCGTCCTCATCACCCACAAGCTGCGCGACGCGCTCGCCTTCGCCGACGACGTGACGGTGCTGCGCCGCGGGCGCACGGTCGCCGCCGCTCCCGCGGCCGCCACCCACGAGACGGCGCTCACCCGTCACATGCTCGGCGCCGCGGACGGGACCGACGACGCCGCACTGGCGACGGTCGGCGCCGGGCCCGCGACGCACCACGACGCCGCGCCCGCGGCCGGCCCGGTGCGCGTCGCCGCGCGCGACCTCCGCTACGACGACGCCCGCGGCGTCGCCCGCGTCCGCGACGCCACCTTCGAGCTGCGCGCCGGGGAGCTGGTCGGCGTCGTCGGCGTCGAGGGGAGCGGCCAGCGCGAGCTGCTCCGCCTCCTCGCCGGCCGCCTCGCGCCGACCGCCGGCACGCTCACGCGCCCCGCGCGTGTCGGGTTTGTCCCGGAGGATCGCCACCGGGATGCCCTCTTGCTCGACGGCTCCCTGGTCGAGAACGTGGCCCTGCGGGGGGCGGGCGCCCGGCGCGGCCTGGTCCCCTGGACCGCGCTCGGTCGACGCGCCAGCGCGCTGCTCGATCGCTTCGACGTCCGGGCCGGCCCGGCCGGCGCCGCGCTCCCCGCCCGCGCGCTCTCGGGTGGCAACCAGCAGAAGCTGGTCGTCGCCCGCGAGCTGGCGGGGGACGAGACCGGCGTGCCGGACCTGGTGGTCGCGGAGAACCCGACGCGCGGCCTCGACGTCCGCGCGACGGCCGCCGTCCTGGCGCGGCTGCGCGAGGCGCGCGCGGCCGGGGCGGCGGTCATCGTCTACTCGTCCGATCTGGACGAGGTGCTGGCGCTGGCCGACCGCGTCCTCGTGGTGTACGACGGACACGTGCGCCCGGCTCCCCCCGAGCGCGAGGCGGTCGGGCGCGCGATGCTCGGCGTCTTCGACTAGAGAAGCGGCGACCCGGGCTCCGGACCGCCGTCCCCCGCGCACGGCCCCTGCACCCGCGCTCGCCAGATGTCTCCTCGCCGCTCCCGCCTCGCCCCACGGTCGCTCCGCGTCGCGCTCGCCCTCGCGGCGGTCGCGGCAGCGGCCGGCTGTCGCGAGCGCGCGCGGATCTCGCGCGACGACGCGGCGGAGATCGCGAAGGCGGAGCGCGTGGTCGACTCCCTCCAGGCGGTCGCCCGCGCCGACGAGACCGCGCGCGGCCCCGATGGGCGCCCTGCCCCCGCCCGCCTCGACTCGGCCGGCGCCCGCGCCCTCCTCTACCTGGAGCGCGCTCGGCTCGGGCTGGGCTCGCCATTCCGGCTCGCGGAGCAGGCCCAGCAGGATCCCGAGCTCTCGCGGCGCCTGGGCCGTACCCTCGCCTGGGCCCTCCTCGGCCGCGCCGCCTACGGCGAGACCTACGCGGTCGACCCGGCCGCGCTCGCCGACGCGACCGACCCGTGGCGGCCGGGCGCCCTCGTCGACGGACGGCTGCACCGCCAGCTCGTCGACTCCACGGTCGCCGCGGCCCCGTCGGCCCGCACGGGTGAGGCGACCGTCCGGCTCGCCTTCGCGCTCGCGCGCGCGGAGCGGCTGGTCACGCCCCGCGTCGCGGACGCGGCGGTCCC
>CBHYLO010000307.1:0-5951 GCA_966128675.1 uncultured bacterium
CTCACCACCGGCGCGCCCGGGCTCTCGCGCGCCGACGACGCGGCCGCGCTGGACGACGCGCCCGCGCTGCACCTCCTGCTCCCCGACCTGACGGCCGACGACGGAGGCGCGGCGTGAGCGCGCGTCGGGCGGCCCTGCTACGCGGGCATCCGCGCGACGATGTCCGCCGCGCGCGCGAGCGCCACGACCGGCAGCCCCGCGCCCTCGATCGCCTCGCGGCCGCCCTCCTCGCGGTCGACGACGGCCAGCACGCCGACGACGGTGCCGCCGGCCGCGCGGATCGCCTCGACGGCGCGCAGCGCGGAGCCGCCGGTGGTGATGACGTCCTCCACCACGACCACGCGGTCGCCGCTCCGGAACGGGCCCTCGATCAGGCGCCCGGTGCCGTGCTGCTTGGCCTCCTTGCGCACCGTGAACGCGCGCACGGGCCGGCCGGCGAGCGCGCTGGCGTAGGCGATGGCGTACGACACCGGGTCGGCGCCCAGGGTGAGCCCGCCGACG
Organism: uncultured bacterium; assembly: GCA_966128675.1. Lineage (GTDB taxonomy): Bacteria > Gemmatimonadota > Gemmatimonadetes > Gemmatimonadales > Gemmatimonadaceae > Roseisolibacter. The sequence continues at coordinate 502 of CBHYLO010000307.1, forward strand.
GCGTCGACGTCCCAGCCGGCGCGCGCGATGGCGGCGAGCGCGGTGGGGCCGATGAGCGCCAGCCCGTCGGGGCTCATCGTGGTGAGGCGCGCGTCGACGTAGAGCGTCGAGCGGCGCCCCGACGCGAGCGTGAAGTCGCCGCGGCGCGCGGAGCGCTCGGCCAGCAGCGCGACCAGACGCGCATCGGCGTCGTCGGGGGCGGACGTCTGGGACATCGGGATGCGTGGTGCGAGGCGAGGGCGCGCGGCGCGCACGCGCGCCCGCGCGCGGCAGCATACCGTGGCCGGCCGGCGCGTACAACCGGGCGCGCGATCGCGCGGAGCCTCGCATGACGCCGCGCCTCACGCCCTACGCGCCGATCGCGGTGCCCGTCCCGCCGCGCCGCACGAGTGGCTCGCGCATGGCCGCGGCCGCGCTGGCGATCGCGTTCGGCGGCGTGCTGGGCGGGCTGTGGGCGACCGAGCGCGCCAGCGGCCCCGCGGACGTGGGGGGGCGCGCGCTGTGGGCGGAGCGCAACCCGACGATCGCCGCCGCGCCCGACGACGCGCCGACCGACGACGACCTCGCGCGGCTGCGCCTCGGCGCGTGGTGCCTGGGCTTCGCCGCGCTCGGCTCGGTGGCGGTGGGGCTCGCGCACGAGCGCCGCCTGAGCCGCCGCATCGCCGACCGCTCGGCGGAGCTGGAGCGGCTCTCGGGCGAGCTGATTCAGGTCAACCGCACGAAGAGCGAGTTCCTCGCCAACGTGTCGCACGAGCTGCGCACGCCGCTGAACGCGATCGTCGGCTTCGTGGACCTGCTGCACGACGGCGTGTACGGCCCGCTCACGCCGCGGCAGACCGCGCCCGTGCAGCGCCTCGCGTCGTCGGCCGCGCACCTGCGCCAGCTCGTGGACCAGATCCTCGACCTGGCGAAGATCTCCGCCGGGCGCCTGGACGTCGCGCCCGAAGCGGTGGAGCTGCGCCCGTTCGTGCTGGACGTGGCGACGGAGCTGGAGCCGCTGGTGCAGGCGAAGGGGCTCGCGCTGTCGCTGGCGGTCCCGGTGACGCTGCCGCGCGTGCGCACGGATCCGACGCACCTGCGGCAGATCCTCGTCAACCTGCTGGGCAACGCGGTGAAGTTCACGCCCGAGGGGCGCATCGCGGTGCGCGCCGCGCTGGCCCGGCGCCGCGACGAGGCGCCCGAGGCGCGCGAGGGGCCGCGGCTGGTGGGCGCGGCGAAGGCCGCGACCGCCGCGGCGACGGCCGCGACGCTGGCCGCCACGCGCCTGCTGCCGGGGATGCGCCGCCGCGCCGACGAGCCGGAGGCCGAGGGCTCGGACTGGGTGGCGCTGCAGGTGATCGACACGGGCATCGGCATCCCGCCCGAGGAGCACGAGCGCATCTTCGACGAGTTCGAGCAGATCGGCCCGCGCACGGGCGACTCCGCGGTGCGCGGCACGGGCCTCGGCCTCGCCATCTCGCGGCGGCTCGCGCGGCTGCTGGGCGGCGACCTGACGGTGGAGAGCGCGCCGGGGCGGGGGGCGACGTTCACCCTGTGGCTCCGAGTCGACTCGTAACCAGAGAGGCGGAGGCCGGAACGGCGGAGGACGATGCCGCGGACGACGAGACGGCGTGAGACGGAAAGGCGGACCTCTCGGCTTGAAGCTTCAAGCTGAAAGGGTCCGCCTCATCGTTTCACGCCGTTCCGTCCTCCGCTTCACCGTCCTCCGCCCTTTCGTCCTCCGCCTTATCGCTTGAACAGTCCCTTGATCTTCCCGAGCACGCCCGCCTGCGCGCTGCGCTCGGGCTCCGGCGCCGGCGCGTCGAGCGCGTTGCGCAGCTCCTGCGCGAAGGTGCGCACGTTCGGGTAGCGCTCGGCCGGCGCCTTGGCGAGGCCGCGCATCACGACCGCCTCGATCGCGGGCGACACCAGCAGCCCCTCCTTCGCCTTGCTCAGCGGGAGCGGCGGCTGCGAGAGGAGCTGGGTGAACATCTCGCGCGGCGACTTGCCCGAGTACGGGTGGCAGCCCGAGAGCAGGAAGTACGCGATGGTGGCCAGCGAGTACTGGTCGGCGGCGGCGGTCACCATCTCGCCCGACAGCGCCTCGGGCGCGACGTACATCAGCGTGCCGACGAAGAAGCCCGCGCGCGTCAGCCGCTCGTCGGCGCCCTGGTCCGTCTCGGCGGCGATGCCGAAGTCGAGCAGCTTCACCTGCCGCGTCGCCGGATCGTACATGACGTTCTCCGGCTTCAGGTCGCGGTGCACGATGCCGGCGTCGTGCGCGGCCTGCACCGCGGCGGCGATCTGCTCGACGATGTCGGCCACCTCGGCCGGGGCGAGCGGGCAGTGGCGCTTGGCGTAGCGCTCCAGGATCTCGCCGCCCGCCCACTCGATGGCCAGGAAGTGCAGCCCCGGCTCCGCCTCGCCGATCTCGATCGTGCGGACGACGTTGGGGTGCAGGACGCGGCCGCCGTACTGCGCCTCGCGGACGAAGCGCGCCACCGCCGTGCGGTCCTGGCGCAGCCGGTCGCGCAGGACCTTGAGCGCGACGGTCCCGTGCGTCGGGTGGTCGGCCCGGTACACCGCGGAGGTGCCGCCCTCCCCTACCACGCTGCGGATCTCGTAGCCGGCGAGGGTCGTGCCGACCAGGCTCTCTCGGGACATGCGGCAACTCTACCGACGATGGCCGGGGGGATGCAAGCGAAGCGTGTTTCTCCAGCGGGGCGACGCCCCGCGCCGCGCCCGCGCCGCGCCCGCGCCGTCGCACAATCCCCGCGCCCCGGGGTACATTCGTCCCGCCCGCCGTCCGGCGAGCCGAGCCTTCGCCGCTCCGCAGGTCCCTGCCGCGAGAACCCGTCCTCATGTCCAGCGTCCTCCCGCGCACCGCCGCCCCTCGCGTCCACGGCGTTCGCGGCCGCCGTGCCGCCCTCGCCCTGTCGCTGGCCGCCGGGGCGACGCTCTCGGCCTGCGCGTCGCGCCCGCGGGTGGACGACCCGGCCGGCGGCCCGCGCCCCGATGCCCGCCGCGGCGGCGTGCCGGGCCCGCTGAGCGAGATGACGGGCATCTACGGCCAGATGGGGCTCATCGTCCCGAAGGGCGACCTGCCCGCGGTCGGCACCATCGCCTACTTCGCGCGCTCGGACGACTCGACGCTGGCCGTGCTGACGCTGTCGCTGGCCAACCGCGCGCTGGCCTTCGTGCGCGAGGGCGACCGCTACCGCGCCAACTACCAGGTGCGCCTGGACGTGCGCCCCGACGCCTCCGTGGCCGGTGGGCGCGTGCGCTCCTTCGCCAGCGACGAGGCGGTGCGCGTGGCGACCTTCCGCGAGACCGCGCGCACCGACGAGAGCGTGCTGTTCACGCAGGCGATTGTGCTCGCGCCCGGGCGCTACACGCTGGCGCTGGCGGTGCGCGACGTCGGCGCGTCGCGCAGCAGCGTCGTCGACGTCCCGGTGACCGTGCCGCGCCTCGGCGCCGGCACCGTGTCGACGCCCGTGCTGGCGTACGAGGTCACGCCGCGCGCGCGCCTCGACACGCTGCCGCGCCTCGTCGCCAGCCCGCGCGCGGCGGTCGTGTTCGGGCAGGACTCGCTGGTGCCCGTCTACCTCGAGACGTACGCCGCGGGCGGCCCCGAGGCGCCGGCGCGCGTGACGCTGCGGACCGCCATCCGCGTCGCCGCGGGCCCCGAGCTGTGGCGCGACACGGTGTCGCTGGAGCGGCGCGTGGTCTCGGTGAGCGCGGCCGCCGCGGCGCCGCTCGCGCTCTACAGCGGCGTGATGCGCGTGCCCGTCGCGCGCGCCGGCATCGGCGTCGTCGCGCTCGACGTCGTGCGCCCCGCGACGGAGGGCGTCGCCGCCACCGGCCCCGACTCCGTGCGCGCGCCGCTCTTCGTGTCGCTCGGCGAGGAGCTGCCGGTCGCGTCGTTCGAGGAGATGGTGAACTACCTGCGCTACTACGCCACGCCCGAGCGGCTGCGCGTGCTGCGCGACACCACGCCCGAGGCGCGCGCCGCCGCGTGGTCGACGTTCCTGCGCGAGACGGATCCCGTGCCCGCGACCGCGCAGCACGAGGGGCTGCGCGAGTACTTCACGCGCCTGCGCGCCGCCAACGCGCGCTTCCGCGAGGAGGCGACGAGCGGCTGGCTCACCGACCGCGGCACCGCGTTCCTCGCGTTCGGCGAGCCCGATCAGATCCTCGACCCGAACGGCCCGGAGCAGAACGTCCGCGGCCGCACGCAGGTGTGGGAGTACCGCGATCCGCGCGTGACGCTGGTCTTCGTGGACCAGAGCGGCTTCGGGCGCTGGCGGCTGAACACGCAGAGCCAGGCGGTCGTGCAGAACGCGCTGCGCCAGCGCCTCGTGAAGTAGCCGAGGCCCCGCCCCGCGTGGCCGTCACCCTCCGGCACGAGGTCGCGCGCAAGGCGATCCACCTCGCCTCCGCGGTCGTGCCGGTGGCCTACGCCGCCGGGCTGCGTCGCGACCTGCTCGCGGCGCTGCTCGGCGGCGCGCTCGTGGTGGCGCTGGGCGTGGAGGTCGCGCGCCACCGCCTGCCGCGCGTGCGCGCGCCGTTCGAGCGCGCGGTGGGCGATCTGCTGCGGCCGCACGAGCGCGCGCGCTGGTCGGGCGCGACGTGGATGCTCGTCGCGTACGTGCTGGCCGTCGCGCTCTTCCCGCGCGCGATCGCGGTGGCGGCGATGCTCGCCGTCGCGCTGGGCGACGCGGCGGCCGCGGTGATCGGCCGGTGGGCGGGCGCGCGGCGCGCGACGCCCGCGGCGGGCAAGACGTGGGCGGGCACCGTCGCGTGCGCGGTGGCGACGGTCCTCGGCGCGCTGCTGGTGGCGCGGCTCGCGCCGGGGGCGGCGCTGGCCTGCGCGATCGCCGCCGCGCTGGCCGAGCGGCCGCGGGGGCCGTTCGACGACAACGTGCGCGTGGCGCTGGCGGCGGGCGGCGGCGCGCAGCTCGCGACGGTGGTGGGCGCGCTGGTCGCGGCGCGGCTCTGACGCGTGCGCGGGCGCCTTTGGGTGCATCCCGCGACCAATGCCGGGATCGTGAACGAGTCGTGAGGCCGGGCCGGGCGGCTGTGGCGCGGCCGCCCCGTCGCGCGCGGTACACGCATCGCGTTCCCTTGACAAGCTTTCGGGCCAATCCTATATAGGCCCGCGCAAGCCGACCGGCTTGTCCTCACCCGCGCGCACCTCCCACCCGTGCGCACGCAGGCGCAGGCACGCTTCCGCTTCACCGGGCATCCACCGGGCAGGAGACAGTTCCAATGGCCAGAGGGAAGGTCAAGTGGTTCAATGACGCCAAGGGCTACGGCTTCATTGAGCAGGACGGCGGCGAGGACGTGTTCGTCCACTTCTCCGCGATCATGATGGACGGGTTCAAGACCCTCGTCGAAGGCCAGATGGTGGACTTCGAGATCAAGACCGGCGACAAGGGTCTGCACGCCGCGAACGTGACGAAGGTCTGATC
>CBHYLO010000308.1:0-5905 GCA_966128675.1 uncultured bacterium
AGAAGGTGGTCGCGGGAACGGTGCTCGTGGTGCCGAACGTCTGGCGACTGCCGCCGCGGGCCACGCCGGCGCGGCTGGTGGTGGACAAGCGCGTCGGCATGCTGCACGGCTACGACGCGGACGGCGGGCTGCTGTTCGCGCTGCGGGCGAGCGTCGGCTCGACGCAGACGCCGTCGCCGACGGGGCTGCTGAAGGTGCGCAGCATCACGCGCTATCCGTGGTACCAGTACAACCCGCGCGTGCTGGCGGGCGACGCGAGCGTGAAGGGGCGGACCGCGGACCTGCCCCCGGGCCCCAACTCGCCGGTGGGCGTGGTGTGGATCCAGCTGTCGAAGGCGCACATCGGGATCCACGGGACGCCGGAGCCGGCGCGCGTGGGGAGCGGGCAGTCGCACGGGTGCGTGCGGCTGACGAACTGGGACGCGCTCTTTCTGGCGTCGGCGCTCAGCCCCGGCGTGGAGGTCGAGTTCCTCTGACGGACTGCGGGCTGCGGGCTGCGGGTCGGACCTCGGGACGCACCGTCGCCCAACCCGCAGCCCGCAGCCCGCAGCGCGGTTGAAGGATCCGCAGCCCGCAGTCCGCAGCCGTCAGTGAACGGGCTCCCCTTCCAGCATCGCCGCGACGTCGGCCAGCATCCCGATGTCGCCGCCGAACGCGCGGGCGCCGTGCAGCAGGTAGAGCGTGTCCACCACGCCCACCGCGCGCAGGGCGCACTCCTCGACCACCGCCGCGTCGCGCACCCCCTCCAGCGTCGTCTGCACGAACGACTCGGCGAACCGGCGCACCTGGGCCGGCCGGCAGCCGGCGCGGCTGGCGAACGCCATCGCCCCCAGCAGCGTCAGCGCGAAGCGCACCCCGTCGCGCTCGTCGTCGCTGACCGCGAGGCGGAGCTCCTCGACCAGCGGCGTGCCGGCGCGCAGCTCGCCCAGCAGCCGCGTCACGAACGAGGGCACGTCCGGGCCCTCCAGCGCGACCGCCGACGGGCTGAGGTAGAGGTCGTCGGCCACGAAGGGGCCGGTCGAGCTGGCGAACCGGAAGCGATGGCGCATGCGCGATCCTCGGGGTGAGGCGCCGGTCGGCGCGAGGTCACGCATTATCGGGATCCCCGGACGAACCGGGGCCGATCTGACACAGATGTCACCCAGTTGTCATCCCGGTGTCATCCGCGCCCTCGTCCGCCGCCGCGGCGTCCAGCGGCACCGCCGTGGCCGGCGGGATCTCCGCGCCCGGCGGCGTCTCCTGGAGCGCCGGGCCGACCGGTGTGACCCCCGCGCCCTCGGGCGCCCGCAGCCGGTAGCCGACCCCGCGCACCGTCTCGATCACGGGCGCCGTGGGCCCGTCGCCCAGGCGCTGGCGCACGCGCATGATCGTCACGTCGACGACGTTGCTGCCCCCGTGGTAGCCCTGGCCCCAGACGTCGCGCAGCAGCGCCTCGCGGGTCTGCGGCACGTCCACGTGCGCCACGAGGTGCGCCAGGAGCGCGAACTCCAGCGGCGTCACCGCCAGCGGCACCCCGTCCAGCCAGACCTGCCGGCGCCCGGCGTCGACCACCAGCGCGCCGATGCGCGTCACCGCGCCCACCGCGCCCGTGCCGCGCCGGACCAGCGCCCGCAGCCGCGCCCGCAGCATCTCCAGCGACACCGGCTTCACGACGTAGTCGTCGGCGCCGGCGTCCAGCACCCGGATGATGACCTCCTCGCGGTCCAGCCCCGAGAGCACCAGCACCGGCACCGCGTGGTCCTGGGCGCGCAGCAGGCGGAGCACCTCCAGCCCGGTGCCGTCCGGCAGCTGCAGGTCGAGGATGACGGCCGTGAAGGCGTCGGCCTGGGTCAGGAGCTGCCCGTCGGCGACCGTTGGGGCGTGCACGACGGTGATTCCATCGGCCGCCAGGCGGCGCTGGAGGAGCTGGGCGAGGGTGCGGTCGTCTTCGACCAGGAGGATGCGCATGGGCACCACGGGGGTCGGCGGGGCGGGCGGCGCGACGGGAGCCGGCACACCGTCGGGTCACCGCGGACGCGCGGCAGCCGGCGGCTGCCCGCGACGCGGCAGGACAAGACTGCGAAATAGTCGAGGACCGGGTCGCCGCGCCACCGCCAGGATGACAGACCGATGAGATACCAATGAAATCCCGGTCATCCGTTATCTTGTGACGGTCGCCCGGCGCCATCGTGGGTCGCATCGCCCATGCGCGGTCGCGGGGGCCGGCCGGCGACCCGGCCTCCGCGCGTCCGAGCGCGCGGGGGCCGCGCCCCGCCCGCTGGCGCCATCGTGACGCGACGGCGCACCCGTCGTCGTGCGTGCGTCGTGCGTGCGCCCCGGCCTGCCGGTGACGCACGCCACATTCCGCCGGCCGCCGCGCGCCCGGCGGGTCGCCGCTCCGCCGGTCCCGCCCCCGGGACCGCTCCCGATCCGCCGCTGCCGTGTCCCCCTCGATCGACCCCCCACCTCCCAGCGCCCCCGCCGCCACGTCGGCGGAGCGCCTGCTCGCCGCGCTCGGAAGCGCGGTCGACGGCGTGCTGGTGGTCGACCGCGACGGCGCCTGCCACTTCGCGACGCCGCGCGCGCTGGCGCTGCTGGGCGCCGCGCCGGGGACGCTGGAGACCGCGGGCGAGTGGGAGGCGTGGCCCGCCGCCGCCCGCGAGGCGGTCCGCCCCGCGGTGTCGGGCGCGGCGACCACCGGCCGCACGACGCAGACGCGCACCTGCCCGGCGTTCCAGGGCCCCGCGCTCGCCGTGCGCGCGAGCCCCGCCGGCGACGCGCTCCTGGTGACCGTCACCGCGCTCGGCGACGATCCGCCGGACCGCGAGGCCGCGACGACGCTCGACCGCCTGCCCGACGTCGTCCTGCGCTACGACCGCGAGGGCGTCATCCGCTACGTGAACGCGGCCATCCTCGCCGCCACGGGCCACCCGCAGTCGCACTTCCTGGGGAAGCGCGCCGGCACCACGGGCGCCGCCCCCGAGATCTCGGCGCGCTTCGCGGCGGCGCGCGAGCGCGTGTTCGCCACCGGCCAGTCGGACACGTTCGAGATCCGGCGCGTGGGCGCGCGCGGCGACCGCTGCATCGAGTACCGCATGGTGCCCGAGCGCGACGCCAGCGGCACGATCGTCACCGCCCTCGCCATCGGGCGCGACGTCACCGAGCAGGTCGAGCTGGCGACCGCGCTGCGCGAGAGCCAGCGCCGCATGGCGACCCTGCTCAGCAACCTGCCGGGCATGGCGTACCGCATGCTCGACGACGCGCGCTGGACGACGGAGTTCGTCAGCGAGGGCGTGCTCGCGCTCACCGGGCACGCGCCCGAGGCGTTCGAGGGCGCCGACGGCGTGTCGTTCGAGTCGCTGATCCACCCCGACGACCGCGACGCGGTGCGCGACCAGGTGAGCGACGCGCTGGCCCAGGGCCGCCCGTTCGCCATCACCTACCGCATCGTGCGCGCCGACGGCGTCACGCGCTGGGTGTGGGAGCAGGGGCGCGAGGTGCCGCGCGAGGTGCCGCGCGAGGACGCGGGCCCGCGGCTGCTGGAGGGGCTGATCGTCGACGTCACCGACCGCGAGGAGGCGCGCGTCGCGCTGGAGGCGGAGCGCGCGCGGCTGGAGGAGGCGCAGCGCATCGCGCACGTCGGCTCGTGGGAGATCGACTTCGTGCACGGCCGCCACGTCGTCTCCGACGAGATCCTGCGCGTGCTCGGCACGGGGCCGGAGACGCGCGACGACCCGCTGGGCGCGTTCGCCGCGCGGCTGCGCCCCGAGGACCGCGAGGCGCTGCGCGCGCGCGAGGCGCGGATCCGCGCGCTGCGGCCGACGCACACCGAGGGGCGCTACGTCATCGAGCGGCCCGACGGCGTGCAGCGCGTCGTGCACATGCGCAGCGCCTGGACGTTCGACGCCGACGGCGTGCTGGTGCTGGGGCGCGGCACGCTGCAGGACGTCACCGACGTCGTCGAGGGCGAGGCGCGCCTGGCGCGCCAGCAGGCGCTGCTCGAGGAGTCGCAGCGGCTGGCGCACGTGGGCAGCTGGGAGTGGGACCGCCGCACCGACGCGCTCACCTGGTCGGACGAGATGTACCGCCTGGTGGGGCTGCCGCTCCCGCCGGCGGGGACGCCGCGCCGCTTCGCGGAGCTCGTGCACGCCGACGACCTGGAGCGGGTGCTGGAGCGCTTCCGCGAGGGGCTCGCGACCGGGCGCACGCTGGAGCTGGAGCACCGGCTCGTGCGCGCCGACGGCACGCCGATCACGGTGCACGCGCGCACGCGCATGATCACCGACGACGCGGGCCAGGTGGTGCGCGTGGTCGGCTCGGTGCAGGACGTCAGCGAGCACCGCGCCGCGCAGGCCGCGCTGCGGCTGTCGCAGGAGCAGCAGGTGGCGCTGCTGCAGAGCATCCCCGACGCGGCGTGGCTGAAGGACATCGACGGCCGCTACGTGGCGCTGAACGAGAGCGCGTGGCGCGCCCGCGGCCTCGACGCCGCGAACGTCCTGGGCCGCACGGCGGCGGAGCTCTTCCCGCCCGACGTGGTGGCGGAGCGGCTGGCGCACGACCGCGCGGTGCTCGAGTCGGGCGGGCCGGTGCTGATCGAGCACCAGGAGACCGCGCCCGACGGCTCGCCGCGCTGGTACGAGACGGTGAAGGCGCCGTACCGCGACGCCTCGGGCGGCATCGCCGGCACGGTGGGCATCGCGCGCGACATCACGGGGCGCCGCCGCCTCGAGGAGCAGGTGCGGCAGTCGCAGAAGATGGACGCCCTCGGCCTGCTGGCGGGGAGCGTGGCGCACGACTTCAACAACCTGCTGAGCGCGATCATCGGCGGCACCGAGCTGGCGCGCCTGGAGGTGGCCGACGGCTCGCAGCTGGCGCAGGACCTGGACGACGTGCGCCACGCCGCGCAGCGCGGCGCGCAGCTCACGCGGCAGCTGCTCGCGTTCAGCCGCACGCAGGTCAGCCAGCCGCGCCCGATCGACCTGCGCGACTCGGTGCGCGAGAGCGCGAAGCTCCTGCGCCGCCTGCTGCCCGAGGACGTGGCGCTGGACGTCGCGGTGGACGACGCGCCGTTCGTGGTGCGCGCCGACGCGGGCCAGCTGGAGCAGGTGCTGATGAACCTCGTCGTGAACGCGCGCGACGCGGTGCTGGCCAAGCGCGCGGCCGCGCACGGCCGGCCGCCCGACCCCGACGCCGCGCCGGACCTGGTGACGATCGCCGCCTCGCGCCAGGCGCTCGCCGCGGACGACCCGCGCCTCGTGCGGCGCGGCGCGCCGGCGCTGCCGCCCGGCGGCTACGCGCTGCTCGTCGTGCGCGACTCGGGCCACGGGATGGACGAGCCCACGCGCCGCCGCGCGTTCGAGCCGTTCTTCACCACCAAGCCCCAGGGCCGCGGCACGGGCCTCGGCCTCGCGACGGTGCTCGGCATCGTCGAGCAGAGCGGGGGCGCGGTGCACGTGGAGTCGGCGCCCGGCGCCGGCGCGACGTTCACGGTGGTGCTGCCGCTGGTGGAGGGGCCGGCGGACCTGGTGGCGGTGGGCACGCGCACCGCGCTGCCGGGCGGCACCGAGACGGTGCTGCTGGTCGAGGACGAGAGCGCGGTGCGCGAGACGGCGGCGCGCATCCTGGAGCGGCACGGCTACCGCGTGCTGGCCACGCGCCACGGCGGCGACGCGCTGCTGTCATGGGCGGACCACGCGGCGCGCGTGGACGTCGTGGTGACGGACCTGCGCATGCCCGCGGTGGACGGCAAGACGCTCGTCGCCTGCCTGCGCGCCGAGCAGCCCACGCTGCCGATCGTGGTGATGTCGGGCTACGCCAGCGTCGAGGACTCGGACGAGCGCCAGCTGCTGGAGCGCGAGGTGTTCCTGGCGAAGCCGTTCAGCGCGGAGACGCTGCTCGAGCAGGTGCGCGCCGCGCTCGACCGCGC
>CBHYLO010000309.1:0-5887 GCA_966128675.1 uncultured bacterium
GGCGCGGCGAGCGCGGTGAGCGCGGTGAGCCCGGCCAGCAGGGCGAGGGCGGACAGGACGGCAGGGGTACGTCGCACGAGGTTCCTCCGAGCAGGGGTGCAGGTGCAGGCACCCTAGGTCGCAGTGCCGCGTCTGCGCACCCATCGCGGCGGTGAAGGATGAGTGAACCGTCTGCGCATCCCGTCGAGGGGTACCTCACTTCCGGGCCAGACCGGCCCAGACGAAGGAGGGAAGATCGTGGCACTCATCTTGTGGATCCTGGCGGTGATCCTCGTGGTCTCCGGCATCTTCAGCCTGTTCCGGGGTGAGCTGCTCTGGGGGATCGTGTTGATCGTGATCGGCCTGTTGGTCGGCCCCGGAGGCGTCAGCCTCTTCACCTGACGCCAGCGCAGCTGTCGCGGGGGCCCCCCCCCGCGGCCCCGGGGCCCCCCCCCCCCCCCCCCCCCCCGCAGCTCCCACCAGGAGGACGGAAGCCTGTGCGACGAAAGCTACGCCGCCGCCGCCCCGCGCACCCGGTCCCGGATGTCGAGCACGGCGCGCTCCTTCGCCTTCGCCTCGACGTCGACCGTCAGCGCCAGGTCGCGCCAGAGCGGCGGCAGGTCGGCGGGGTCGATGTAGTCGGCGTGCGGGCGCGGGTTGCGGGCGTCCCAGCCGTCGCGCGGCGACGACACGTGGAAGTAGGGCTCGCGCGCGGCCGGCGCGAGCGCGGCGTCGCGTCCCGCCCACGTCGCGGCGGCGCGCAGCGTCGCGTCCTCGACCGAGAGCGCGTCGGGGTTGCAGCGGTGGTGGTGCGCGTCGTAGACCATCGCCAGTTCCGTGCGCGCGCAGAAGGGCAGCAGGTCCTCGGGCGTGAACAGGCGGTCGTCGTTCTCGAGCGCGAGGCGCGCGCGGGCGCGCGGCGAGAGCTGGTCGATCGCGCGCGCGAGCCGCTCCAGCGCCGCGGGCTTGCCGCCCGCCGCGCCGCCGACGTGCAGCGTCACCGTGTCGGCGCCCACGACCTCCGCGACCCAGCACTGGAACTCCAGCTCCTGCCGCGACGCGTCGCGCACCGCCTCGCGCTCCGAGTTGAGCACGACGAACTGGTCGGGGTGGAGGCTGAGCCGGATGCCGCGCGCGTGCGCCAGCGGCCGCACCGCGGCGAACGCCGCCTCCAGCGCGCCCGCCTCACCGTCGTCGAGATCGCCCAGCGCGTAGCCGCTCACGGGGTGCGTGGCGAGCGGCAGGATCTGGCTGTTGATGCGGAACGCGCCGACGCCGATCTCGTGGCAGCGCTCGACGGCGCGGGCCAGCGCGTCGGCGTTGTCGCGCGCGATGGCGGCGAGGTAGTCGCGCCGCGCGGCGGCGTCGAGCCCCGACACGTAGCGGTGCGTCGCCGTGCGGAACTTGATGGGCGCGTCGAGGAACTGGCAGCAGAGGCCCCAGCGGATCATGCGGGCAGCGGTGGGCGGGAGGAGGGAGTCGTCGGCAAGAGCGGCGCCGTTCCCCAACGCCCGTCGCACCCATCCGGTGCCCCGCGCGCCCCGCGCCCGGAAACGACGAAGGCGCCGGCCCAGGTGGGCCGGCGCCTTCGCGCCTGCGAGCACTGCGGGGATCGTGCGGTCTTACTCGACCGTGATCACGCCCTTCATCCCCATCGCGAGGTGCGGCGTGCAGTGGTAGTTGTACGCGCCCGGCGCGACGTTCGCGAAGGAGATCGTGACCGTCTCGTTCGGGTTGAGCATCATCTGCGAGTGCAGCGGCGAGGCCGGGTTCGGGATGTTCGCGGTCAGCTGCGCCTTGCCCGCGGCCGGGATCGCGGCCTCGTCGAACGCCACGTCGTGCGGGCCACCCGAGACCATCGTGAACTTCACGGCGTCGCCCGCCTTGACCGTCAGGTTGGCCGGCTCGAAGCGGTAGCCCTTCTCGTCGCCGATCATCTTGACCTCGTGGGTCTGACCGGTCGCCGGGGCGGCCGTGGCCGCACCCGCACCCGCATCCGCCGTCGGAGCCGGCGCCGCGATCGCGGCCGAATCCGTCGCCGCCGCCGCCGAATCCGCCGGCGCCGCCTTCTCACCACCGCAAGCCGCGAGCACGAGCGCGCTGGCCGCAAACGCAAAAGCGCTGAAACGCATGTAAGGAAGCCTCCAAAGGCCGTACTGAGCCGATGCGCACACCATGTGCGACCGGGCCGCCGAGCGTCCCCGGCGGCAGCGGAATGCTATGCGCGCCCCGGAATGAAAGCAATGGAACCGCAGGCGCGGTCGGGCCGTGGTGCAGACACGATGCCGCGCCGCGTGATCGACGCCACACCGTCGCGCCGACGCTTCACCTTCGCGGCCGTCGACCCGCCCTCAACGCGAACGCCCGGTCGGAAGTTGCCGACCGGGCGTTCGGGACCTGCGGACGAGCCGTCGAGGACGGCTCAGCGATGGCTCACTTGCCCTTGGCGGTGCCGCGGACGGTGCCCTTGAGCGTCGCGCCGGCGCGGAACGCCGGGACCTTGCTCGCCTTCGACTTCACGGGCTCGCCCGTCTGCGGGTTGCGGAAGGTGCGGGCGCCGCGCTTGCGCTGCTCGAACGTGCCGAAGCCGGTGATCGAGACCGAGTCGCCCTTCTTGAGCGCCTTGGCGATCACGCCGGTGTTCGGGTCGAACATGCTGTTGACGATGCGCTGCGCCTGCGCGCGCGAGAGCTCGTGCTCGTCGGCGATGTGCTGGATCAGCTCGGACTTGTTCATGGGGCGACCTCGGGCAGGGGTGGGGGCGGCCGGCACCGCGCCGGCGGCCATGGCGGTGAGGTGGGAGCGGCGGTGCACGATGCGCGGCACGGCCGACGCGCAGCAGGACGCGCGGCCCGCCCGCCGCGCAACGCGTGCCGCGCGCGCACCACGGGCGCACGTGGTGCCCACGCGGCACGCACGACGGGCGCACGTGGTGCGCGGCGCGGCGGGCGGCAGTCTCGCCGCGGTGCAGGCCGCGCGCAAGGCCAGGCGCCACGCGCCCTGCGCGCCCGCGCCTCCCGGGAAGCCGTACGCCATGCGGCTTCGCGGGCCGCACGCGTCGTCGGCCCGCCCCACCGCCCTTCCCACGGGCCACGGGCCCGCCGAGCTTCCCTGCCATGTCGCTCGCGCCCCGCCACCATCATGCGCATCATCGTCACGGCCGTCCGGGCCGCGGCGTGCCGTGCGCGTGTGGGTGAGACGGCGACCGCCGCCGACGCCACCGCTCGCCACTCGCTGCGGCCCGTCCTCACCGGACGGGCCGCTTTCGTTTTGCGCCGGGCCCGCTCGCCGCGCGCCCTCGCCCCTCGCCCCACGCGCTCCACCCCATGCTCCGCATCGCACTCCCCAACAAGGGCCGCCTCGCCGAGGAAGCCCGCGAGCTGTTCAACGACGCCGGGCTCGAGGTCCGCGTCCGGGGCGACCGCGCGCTCACCGCGTCGCTCGGCGGCGAGTTCGAGGCGATCTTCGTCCGCGCCCAGGACATCCCCGAGTTCGTCGCCGACGGCGCGGCCGATGCGGGCGTCACCGGGTGGGACCTGGTGTGCGAGTCGGGGCGCGCGCTGAGCGCGCTGCTCGACCTGGGCTTCGGCCGCTGCCGCGTGGTGCTGGCGGCGCGCGAGGACTCGCGCGTGCGCACCGCCGACGACCTCGACGCGTTCGGGCCCACGGGCGCGGGCGCGGTGCGCGTGGCGACGGTCTTCCCCGGCGTCACGCGGCAGTTCTTCGAGGAGCGCGGCCAGGCGGTCACGCTGGTCCCGATCTCCGGCGCCGTCGAGATCGCGCCCCACCTCGGCATCGCCGACGTCATCGTGGACCTCACGTCCACGGGCTCGACGCTGAAGATGAACGGGCTGCGCGAGGTCGCGACGGTGCTGGAGTCGAGCGCGCGCCTCATCGCCGCGCCCGGCGCGCTGGCCGCCGCGGGCGAGACGCCGACCGACAAGCAGCGCGCGCTCGACGAGCTGGTCATGGCGCTGGAGTCGGTGCTGCGCGCGCGCGGCAAGCGCTACGTGATGGCCAACGTCCCGCGCGAGGCGCTGGAACGGGTCAAGCAGGTGCTGCCGGGGCTCAACGGGCCGACGGTCATCGACCTGCTGAACGGCGGCGCCCAGGGCACCTCGGCGTACGTGGCGGTGCACGCGGTGGTGCCCGCGGCGTCGATCTACCGCACCATCGCACAGCTGAAGACGCTGGGCGGCGAGGGGATCCTGGTGACGCGGATCGAGCGGCTGATGCCGTAGGGCACGAAAGTGCGGAGGACGGAAGGGCGGAGGACGGAACGGCGGACGACGATGAGGCGTGGGACGGGTGGGGCGGAACTGGACACGGAGCGTGGTGATGGCGCGGAAGCGTGAGGAAGAGCAGGCGGCGCGCGAGGGCGAGTTCGTCTCGGCCGGGATCGCGTACGACCTGCGGGCGGCGGCCGCCGCGGCGGGCGTGCCGCTCTCGGCCAGCGGCGGTGACGAGGACGACACGCTCGGCGCTCGGCGCTCGGCGCTCGACGCTCAGGATGCGCTGCGGCTGCGCTTCCGGGGCCGTATCGATGCGTTGCCGGCCGAGGAGCGCCGGCTGCTCTACGATCGCATGGGCAGCGGCGATCCCGAGATCCGCAGGCGCGCCACGGCCATCATCGCGCGCGTGCGCGCCGAGGGCGACGACGCGCTGCGCGCGATGGCGCGCGAGTTCGACGGCGCGGAGCTGGCGGCGCTCGAGGTGCCGCGCGCCGAGTGGCGCGCCGCGCTGGAGGAGCTGGACGCGGGGCTGCTGCGCGCGATGGAGCGCACGATCGCCAACGTCCGCACCGTGCACACCGCGTTCAGGCCGAAGGCGACCGAGGTCGAGCCGGAGCCGGGCATCGTCGTCGGGCGGCGTCCCGACCCGCTGCGGCGCGTGGGCGTGTACGCGCCGGGCGGCCGCGCGGCGTACCCGAGCAGCGTCATCATGGGCGTCGTGCCGGCGAAGGTCGCGGGCGTCGAGGAAGTGGTGCTCTGCTCGCCGCCGGGCCCCGACGGATTGCCGTCGGCGGTCGTGCTCGCGGCCGCGGCGCTCTCGGGCGTCGACCGCGTGTTCGCGATCGGCGGCGCGGGCGCGGTCGCGGCGCTGGCCTACGGCACCGAGAGCGTGCCGCGCGTGGACCGCATCGTCGGCCCGGGCAACGCGTACGTCGCGGAGGCGAAGGCGCAGGTCTCGAGCGTCTGCGCGATCGACAGCCCCGCGGGGCCGAGCGAGCTGCTCGCGATCGCGGACCACACGGCCGATCCGGTGACGGTCGCGCGCGAGATGATCGCGCAGGCCGAGCACGATCCGCTGGCGGCGGTGGTGTGCGTGGCGGTGGGCGACGAGACGGCGGAGCAGGTGGTCGCCGCGCTCGCCGACCTGGTGCCCGACGCCGCGCGGCGCGACATCGTCGAGGCGGCGCTCGGCGCGCAGGGCGGCGTGCTGGTGGCGCAGACGTACGACGAGGCGGCGGCGTTCGCGACCGACTACGCGGCGGAGCACCTGCTGCTGGCGATCGGGGAGCCGGAGCAGAAGCTGGTGCTGGCGCGGGTGCGCAACACGGGCACGGTGTTCGTGGGCGAGACGAGCAGCGTCGCGTACGGCGACTACATGACCGGCGCGAACCACGTGCTGCCGACGGGCGGGCTGGCGCGCAGCTACTCGGGGCTGTCGACGCTCGACTTCGTGCGCTGGACGACGTACCAGCGCGTGACGCCGCAGGCGGCCGCGAAGCTGGCGTGGGACGTGGGCCGCTTCGCCGACGCGGAGGGGCTGCCGGGCCACGCGGCGGCGGCGCGCGCGTGGATGAAGGACCGCGACGGCGGGCGGACGCGGCTGCGCGAGCGGGCGTTTCGCAAGCGCGTGAAGGAGATCCGGAACGCGAGCAGCGACGAGAACGCGGACGCCACGC
>CBHYLO010000310.1:0-5881 GCA_966128675.1 uncultured bacterium
CGCGCCGGTGCGGTCGGGGCGTCCGCCCGGGCGCGCGACGCGCCACCCGGGCGCGCCCGACGCCGCGCCCGCCGCCGGGACGCTGGCGCGCCTGCCGCTCCTCGCGCTCGCGACGGCCGCGGTGGCGCTGCACGTCGTCGTGAACCGCGTCAGCGTCTACGGGCTGCACCGCGACGAGCTGCTCTACCTCGCGATGGGCCGCCACCTCGGCTTGGGGGGGATGGACTGCCCGCCGGCGATCGCCGTCCGCGCCGAGCCGCCGCGCGCGCGGCTCGGCGACCCCGACGTGGCGCTGCGCGCGGGGCCCGCGCTCGCCCACGCGGCGCTCGTGCTGCTGGCCGGGATGCTCGCCTACGCGCTGCGCGGCCAGCGCGGCGCGCAGCTGCTGGCCGCCGTCGCGGTGCTCGCGTCGCCCCTCTTCCTGCGCGCGGGCCACCTGTTCCAGCCGGTCGTCTTCGACCAGCTGTGGTGGACGCTGGCGCTGCTCGCGCTCGTGCACATCGGCCGCGCGGCCAGCGAGGGCGTCGATCCCGCCCGCCCGGCGAGCGACGCGTCGTGGACGACGCCCGGGGGACGGCGCCGCCGGATGGCGTGGCGCGCCCGCGCCGGCCAGTGGCTCTCGCACGCCACCGCCAGCCCGTGGATGCTGCTCGGCCTCGCCGGGGGCCTCGGGCTGCTGACGAAGTTCAGCATCCTCTTCCTCGGCGCGGCGGTGGCGGCGGCGCTCGTGGCCGGGCCGCTGCGCCGGTCGCTGCTCACCGCGCGGCCGTGGCTCACGCTCGCGGTCGCGCTGCTCGTCGGCGCGCCGAGCCTCGTCGGGCAGCTGCGCCTGGGCTGGCCCGTGCTGGGGCAGATGCGCGAGCTGCGCGGCATGCAGCTGGTGCACGTCGGCGCGCTGGAGTTCCTCGGCGGCCAGCTGCTGCTCGGGCCCGCGGTGCTGCTGGCGGCGCTCGGCGCGTGGACGCTGCTCGCCGCGCGGGGGACGCGCGGCACCCGCACGGCGGGGCTGACGTGCGTGTTCGCGTTCGCGCTGCTGCTCGCGCTGCGCGGCAAGGCGTACTACGTGGGCCCCGTCTACCCGCTGCTGTTCGCGGCCGGCGCGGTGGCGCTGGAGCAGGGCACGCGCGGCTGGCGCCTGCGTCGCAGCGGCGCCACGCGGCGCCTCGCGGCCGCCGGCGCGCTGATCGTCGCCTACGGGCTCGCGACGCTGCCGATCGCGCTGCCCATGCTGCCGCCCGCCGCGACCGCGCGCTGGGCCGCCACGCTGGGCGTCGACGCCGCGACGCGCACCAACACCGGCCAGTCGCTCGCGCTGCCGCAGGACTTCGCCGACATGCTCGGCTGGCCCGAGCTCGCGGCGACGGTGGCCGCGGCGTACGCCGCGCTCCCCGACAGCGCCCGCGCCGACGTCGCGGTGCTGGCGGCGAACTACGGCGAGGCCGGCGCGCTCGACTTCTACGGCCCGCGCGTCGGCCTGCCGCCGGTCGTCAGCCCCGCGGGCTCGTACTGGTTCTTCGGCCCGGGCGACCGCGTCGCCGACCCGGTGCTCACCGTCGGCGTCCCCGAGGCCGCGCTGCGCGGCCGCTGCGCGCGCGTCGTCCCGCTGGGCGTCGTGCGCCACGCCGACACGCGCTGGCTCGTGCCCGAGGAGCAGGACGTGCGGCTGTTCCTGTGCGAGGGACCGAATCCGTCGCTGCGCGCGGCGTGGCGATCACTGAGGAGCGAGTGACGATGCGGCGGAGGACGATGAAGCGGAGGACGGAGGGGCGTGAAACGAAACGGCGGACCCGTCAGCCTCGAAGCTCCAGGCGAAAGTCCGTCTTTCCGTTTCACGCGTCATCGTCCTCCGCAAGTACGTCCTCCGCCGTTCCGTCCTCCGCCTTTCCTGATCCATGACTGTCGTTCTCATCACGGGTGTCGGTCGAGAGGGCCAGGTCGGCGAGGCCCTCGCCCGCGCCTTCGCCGCCACCGGCGCGCGCCTCGCGCTCGTCGACCGCACCACCGCGAACGCCGAGCGGCACGCGGCCGCGCTGCGCGCGGAGGGGCACGAGGCGCACGGCTTCGGCTGCGACCTCGCCGACGCCGAGCAGGTGGACGCCTTGATCGCGCAGGTGCGCGCGATCGTCGGCGACGTCGACGCGCTGGTGTGCGCCGCCGGCGGCTTCGCGGCGACGGGGCCGCTCGACGCCACCGACGTCGGCGACTGGGAGCGGCAGCTCGTCATCAACCTGAAGACGGCGCTGCTGGCGACGCGCGCCGCGCTGCCGATGCTGCGCCGCACGCGCGGCAGCATCGTCTACTTCGGCTCGGTGGCGGCGCTGCCGGGCAGCACCGGCGGCGGCATGTCGGCCTACGCCGCCGCGAAGAGCGGCGTGCTGGCGCTGATGCGCGCCGTGGCCGAGGACGAGCGGGCGCACGGCGTGCGCGCCAACGCCGTCGCGCCCACCAGCATCCGCACCGCCGCCAACGTCGCGGCGATGGGCGACCGCGCGGACTACGTGTCGCGCGAGGAGGTGGCCGCGTCGGTGCTGTGGCTCTGCTCCGACGCGGCCCGCGCGGTCTCCGGCCAGGTGCTGCGGCTGGGCTGACGCGCGATCGTCAGGCCTCGCGCAGCGCCTCCGTGGGCGCGACGCCCGCGGCGCGCCGCGCTGGGAGCCAGCTCGCCAGCACCACCGCGCCGCCCAGGAGCGCGACGATGGCCGCGAACGTCGCCGGGTCCGACGGCGCGACGTCGTAGAGCAGCGAGCGCAGCACGCGCGTCGCCGCCAGCGCCGCCACCAGCCCGATCGCCGCGCCCGCGGCCGCGATCCCCACGCCGCCGCGCACCACCAGCCGCACCACGTCGCGGCGCGTCGCGCCGAGGGCCACGCGCACGCCGATCTCGCGCGTGCGCTGCGCGACCGCGAACGACACCACGCCGTAGACGCCGAGCGTCGCCAGCGCCAGCGCCACCGCGGCGAACAGCGCCAGCAGCGTCGCGCCGAAGCGCTGGAACGCCATCATCGCCGCGACGCGGTCCTCCATCGTCCGCACGTCGAACGCGGGCGTGCCCGGCGCCGCCTCGGCCAGCGCGCGCCGCACCGCGCCGACCTGCGCCAGCGGGTCGCCCGCCGTGCGCACGAACAGCATCGCGCGGCCGTTCGGCGACTGCGCGTACGGCAGGTAGACGTCCGGGCGCGGCAGCGAGTCGAGCGTGCCGTAGCGCACGTCGCCCACCACGCCGACGACCGTCGCGGTGTCGTTCCAGAAGCCGCCCTGCCCCACGCTCACCGGCTTGCCGATCGGGTCCTCGCCGGGCCAGAACGCCTGCGCGGTGCGCGCGCTCACCAGCACCACCTTGCGCGCGCCGCGGCGGTCCGCGGCCGTGAACGCGCGCCCGCGCTGCAGCGCCACGCCCATCACCTGCGGCCACTCGGGCGTGATCCAGTGGACGCCGACCTCCGGGCCCTCGTCGCCGTCGCGCGGCGCCGGGCGGTCGCGGCGCACCAGCGCCGTGCCGTTGCACCCGCCGTTGAGCGGCGGGCAGTCCTGCAGCGTCACGCCGGTCACGCCCGGCAGCGCGCCCACGCGCGCCACCAGCCGGTCGAACACCGCCGGGAACGAGTCGCGCTCCGCCACCGCGCGCGGGTCGAAGCGCAGCGTCAGCAGGCGCTCGGGGCGGATGCCCGGATCGACCGCCAGCAGCTTGCCGAGGCTGCGCAGCATGAGCCCCGAGCCGGCCAGCAGCACGAGCGCCAGCGCCACCTCCGCGACCGCGAACACGGTGCGCGTCGCGGCGCGCTGCCCCGGGCGTCCGCCGCCCGGCGCGCCCTCCTTCAGCGCGCCCGTGAGCGACGGCCGCGTCGCCTGCAGCGCGGGGACGAGCCCGAACAGCGCGCCCGTGCCGAGCGCCAGCGCCGCCGCGAAGGCGAGCGCGCTGCGGTCGAGGCGGATGCCCGCGAAGCTCACCATGCGCAGGTCGGAGTAGCTGGCGAGGCGCAGCGACTGCGCCGGGTCGATGGCCGCCAGCGCGTGCACGCCCCACCACGCCACCAGCACGCCCGCCGCGCCGCCGAGGAGCGCGAGCAGCACGCTCTCGGTGAGGAGCTGGCGCACCAGGCGCCCGCGCCCCGCGCCGATGGCCAGGCGCACCGCGATCTCGCGGCGGCGGCCCGCGGCGCGCACCAGCAGCAGGTTGGCGACGTTCGCGCACGTCACCAGCAGCACGAGCCCCACCGCGCCCGAGAGCACGAGCAGCGCGCGGCGCAGCGCCGGGTCCACGCGCGTCGCGTCCAGCGGGCGGGCGGCGGCGCCGTCGTGCCACGCGCCGCCGCCACCGGGATCGGGATACGCCGCGGCGACGCGCGCGCCGAGCGTCTCCACCGCGGCCGCGGCCTCCGCCTCCGACCCGCCCGGGCGGCGCCGCGCGACCAGCGTGTAGCCGTGGCTCCACGGCTCCTCGATCTCGGCCGACGGCTGGCTGAGGATCGGCACCAGCACGTCCGCCTCGCCGCTGAGGCCCCGGAAGCCCGCCGGCAGCACGCCGACGACGGTGTACGGCTGTCCGGCGACCGTCAGCGCGCGCCCGATGGCCGCGGGATCCGCGTCGAAGTGCGTGCGCCAGAGCGACTCGGAGATGAGCACGACGCGCGGGCCGTCGGCGGCGCGGTCCTCCTCGGGCGCGAGGTTGCGCCCCACCAGCGGCACGACGCCGAGCGTGGGCAGGTAGCGCGCGTCGACGAGCTCACCGCGCACGCGCTCCGGCTCGCCGGCGCCGACGCGGATCGTGTACGGCATCCCCTGGTAGAGCGTGAGGTCCGCGAACACCATCTGCGCGTCGCGCAGCACGCGGAACTTCGGGTACGACCAGGGCGCGTCGTCGCGCGCCGCGTGGCCACCGCGCGCGGGGCGGGTGAGCGACACCTGCATCAGCGCGTGCGGCGCCGCGAACGGGAGCTGCCGCAGCAGCAGCGCGTCGACCGCGCTGTAGATCGCGACGTTGGCGCCGAGGCCGATCGCCAGCGTGAGCACGGCGACGAGGGTGAAGCCCGGGCGCGCGCGCAGCGTGCGGACCGCGAAGCGCACGTCCTGCCGCAGCGCGTCGAGGGCGCTGATGCCGCTGGCGTCGACCAGCCGCTCGCGCACGCGCGCGGGATCGCCCAGGCGGCGGCGCGCGGCGCGGCGCGCCTCGTCGGGGGTCGCGCCGGCGTGGCGCTGCTGCATCTCCTCGAGGGCCAGGTGGAAGCCCAGCTCCTCGTCCATCTCGCGCCGCCAACCCTGCCGGTCGAACAGCGCGCGGCGGAGGACGCCCAGCCGGTAGCGCATCGCGTCGACGACGGACATCGGGGCCTCCCGTCAGGTGCGCTGGAGGACGCGGGCGATCGCGAGCGACACGCGGTCGAAGCTCGCGAGCTGCTCGCCGAGCTGGCGGCGGCCGGAGGCGGTGATCGTGTAGTAGCGCGCCCGCCGCCCGGTCGGCGACTCGCCCCACTCGGACGTCACCCACCCCTTCTTCTGGAGGCGCTCCAGCGCGGGGTAGAGCGAGCCCTGCTCGATGGTGAGCACGTCCTCCGAGAGCCGCTCGATGTGCTGCGCGATGGCGTAGCCGTGCATCGGCTGCAGCGTCAGCGTCTGGAGGACGAGCATGTCGAGCGTGCCCTTGAGGAGCTCGCTCTTCCGCGCGTCGGGGGGTGCGTCGTCCGATCGGGCCACCGCCGCCTCACATGCAGGAGTTCTAGGTGTCGAACCTCTGGGTGTCTATGTAGGAGTTCTACCCATGTCCGTCAAGAGCTGCGGACTGCGGGCTGCGAACCGTGACGGCTGCGGACTGCGGGCTGCGAACCGTGACGGCTGCGGACTGCGGGCTGCGGATTCGACGACGGCGCGTCCCGAGCGGCTGGAG
>CBHYLO010000311.1:0-5869 GCA_966128675.1 uncultured bacterium
CCCCGCGGCCCCCCCCCCCCCCCGCCCCGCGGCGAACGGCGCCGCGGCGGGACCCCCCCCCCCGGCGCCCGCGGCCCCCGCGGCGACGGCCGGCGGACGGCCGCGGCCCTTGATCGCGCTCTTCGCCATCGCCGCGTCGAAGAGCGCCTTCGCCTCACGCATCGCGGCTTCGTACTCGGGATCCGTGCGACTGATCCTGCGCATCACCAGCGTACTCCAGATTGAAAGGGGAGCCGCAACCTAATCGGCCCGGGGCCGAGTAGTGACCTCGCGCGCGCGCCGCCTCGCTGACATTCGCGTCATGGATGCGCGCGCGTCAGTCGCTCAGCCCTCCGCGCTCGCGCACGGCCATGATCGTCGCCTGCATGATCGCGACCGCCACCTCGTCGCCGCCGTCGCCGTCCGGCAGCGCGCGCACCTCGCCGGTGCACACGGTCAGCGTGCGCCCCGCGCGGACGACCCGGCCCAGCGCCACGAACTCGCGCCCGCGCGCCGGCGCCAGCAGGTTGACCTTGAACTCCACGCTCAGCACCGCGGCGCCGGGCTCCATCAGCGTCAGCGCGGCGTAGCCGCACGCGCTGTCGACGATGCTGGTCACGACGCCCGCGTGCAGGAAGCCGTGCTGCTGCGTGAGCGCGGGCTCGAACGGCAGCCGGATGCACACCTCGCCCGCCGCCACACGCTCCAGCCGCGCGCCGAGCCGCGTCATGAACTGCTGGCGCGCGAAGCTGGCGCGGACGCGCGCCTCGAAGCCCGGGTCGCGCGCGCTCAGCACGGCGTCCACACGTGGTCAGCGCTCGATGTCGGGCGCGCAGCCGCCGTCGGCCGTGAGCGGCGTCGCGGGCCGGTGGCGGCAGTACTCGCAGTCCGGGTCGTCGCACGCGGGCTCCACCCACGCGTTGCAGCGCATGCACAGGTAGGCGTCGAACGCGACCGCGTACACGCGCGGCGCGCCGCAGCCGTCGCACGACTCGCTCAACTCCAGCCAGCCCTGGATGCGGCGGCCGTCCGGCGCGATCACGAACTCGCCCCGTTCGACGAGCAGGCCCGGCGGATCGTCGCGGTGCGCCACTGCGGTCCTCGTGGAGAAGGGCGTGGAGGGACGGTCGGGAACGCATGCGATCATCGCACGCGCCGTGCGCGGCCGCGGCGCCGGGGCCGACTCGCCGGGCTCAGGCACCCTCGTCCGTCACCAGCCGCCAGCCCTCGCCGAGCAGCGGCACCGACGCGCAGGCGGGCCCGCCGTCGCGCCCGGTGCCCGCGATGCGCGCCTCCAGCACCGCGCCCGGCGTGGCCCGCGCCCGCGCCAGCAGCGCGGGCGGGATCCCGGTCAGCGGCACCTTCGCGCGCCGCGACCACGACGTGCCCGCCTGGCCCGCGTACGTGCCGCTGTTCAGGTAGACGAAGCGCGACGCCGGCGGCCCCTGCGCCTCGGGGCCGCGCAGCGTCGGCGCGCCGCCGGGACCGTCGGCCACGCGCAGCGACAGCGCGAACGCGACCGCGTCGGCCGTCTCGCGCACCGGCGCCACCAGCGCGTCGCGCCCGCGCTGCAGGCGCCACGTCACGCCCGCCGGCGGCCGCTCGACGACCAGCCGCAGCGACACCTCGTCGCTCATGCGGGATGCTCCACGGGATGCTCCCACACCATCAGCTGGTCGAGCGTGTGCGCGTGGCGGAAGCCCAGCCGGCGCGGGATCGCGGCGCTGGGGGCGTTGCGCACGTCGCAGCGGATCTCGACATGCGAGACGTGCGGCAGCGCGCGCGCGGCCGCGAGCACCGCGCGCACGGCCTCGGTCGCGTAGCCGCGGCCCGTCGCATCCACGCGCAGCCAGTAGCCGATCTCCACGCGGTCCGCGGCGTCGAACGGCACGCGCGCCCGCGCGTCGCGCGGATGCAGGCTGATGCCGCCCAGCAGCGCGCCCGTGTCGGCGTCGAAGATCCCCCACTGCCACTCGCGGCGCGCGGCGATCGACTCGGCGAAGCGCGCCAGGCGCTCCTCCAGCTGCGGGACCGGCGCCGGCTCGGCCACCGCCCACGGGATCCACGGCTGCAGGTGCGCCACGCTCGGCGCCAGCGCGTCGTGCAGCGGCGCCGCGTCCTCGGGCCGCCAGCGGCGCAGCAGCAGGCGCTCCGTGCGCAGCGCCGCGGGCACCAGCTCCATCGTGAGCGTCACCTCAGAGGCCCGGCCGCTGCAGCCACGCGATCGCGCGCCGCACCATCTCGTCGGGGTCCTGCACGGTCTCGTCGGGCGCGACCTGCTCGCCGTACGTGCGGCGCGTGCGGTCGGCCATCGTCGCGACGGTGAGGTTGAGCAGCGAGCCGTCCTGCAGCACGAAGGCGGCGTTGGCGGTCGACTGCCCGCACGTCGCGAGGCCGAACGACCGCGTGTCGGGCCGCTCGCGGAACGCGATCGCCACCGCCTCGCCCGAGCTGGCGGTGGCGTTGTCGAGGAGCACCGCGACGCGCGGCCGCTCGCGCTTCAGGCGGTAGGGCGCCGTCGCGACCTGCTGCACGACGCCGCTCAGGCGCGCCGCGCCGTCGCGCACGTCCCACACGGTGACGACGCCCAGGGGATCGATGAAGTGCCCCACCACGCCGTCGCCGAGGACGGGCGAGAGCGCCGCGAGCATCGGCCACATGTTGCCGCCGCCGTTGCCGCGCAGGTCGACGAGCCAGCCGCTCATCCCCTCGCGGTCGCCCGCGCGGATGATCGCCTGGATGCTGTCCGCGAACGCGACGCCGCCCGGCCCGCCGCCTGCGAACGTCCCCACGCGCACGTAGCCGACGTCCGGTGGCAGTGCGGTCGGCGGGAGGGCGCCCGATCGCACGCAGGTGCGCAGCGGGTAGTAGAAGAAGCGGCCGTTGGCCGCGCGATAGGTGCTGTGCCCGTCGCGCAGCGCGATCATCGCGTCCTGGATGATCGGGTGCGTCTCCTCGATGGTCTGCGCGAGCGGCGCCCACGCCTCGGCCTTGCGGCGCACCGCCGCCCAGTCCAGCGTCAGGCGGTTGATCGAGTGCTGCTGCAGCAGGCCGAGGAACTCGTCGACGTAGCGGCGCGCGACGGGCGACATCTGCGCGTCCGGGACGAGCGGCTCCTTCGGCTCGAGCGAGAGGCTGCACGACGCGAGGACGAGCAGCCCCGCAACGCCGCCGACGACCGTCCGCGCGCGCCGCATCGTCAGCGCTCCGTCGGCCGGCGGGCGTCCACGATCGCGGCCACCGCGCGCTCCTCCGCGGCGTCCGACGCGGCCAGCCCGCGCACCACGCCGTCGATGTCGGCGGCGGGGCGGTTCTGGCTCATCTTCCACTTCCCCTCCAGCCGCGTGATCTCCAGCTCCACGCCGACGATCGCGCGCTGCAGCTGCGCGATGTACTCGGCCGGCGCGTCGGCGGTGGTCCACGGATGCTCGCGCCCCGCCTCGTGGCGGTCGGTGAGCTGGTCGAGGTGGCGGCGCAGGTAGTCGGCGTCGTCGCGGAAGCGCAGCGTGCCGTAGGCGTGCACGGCGACGTAGTTCCACGTCGGCACCACCTTCCCGTGCTCGGCCTTGCTCGGGTACCACGACGGCGTGACGTACGCGTCGGGCCCCGTGAAGATCACCAACGCCTCGTCGGTCGCGGGCGCGTGGCGGTGGTGCGGGTTGGCGCGCGCGAGGTGGCCTTCGAGCGTGCCGTGCGGGCCGCGCGCGCGGTCCAGCACGAACGGCAGGTGCGTGGCGAACAGCCCGTCCGCCGACGCGGTGACGAGCGCGCCCAGCGAGTGCGCCTCGATGAAGTCGAACAGGACCTCGGGGCGATGCTCGGCGTTCGAGGCGGGGACGTACATGATCGGCGGCGCTCAGAGCGGCAGGTGGTCGACCGACGGCAGCCCCGCCTTCGCCCTGCACGGATACGGGCGGCCGTCCTCGCGGTAGCAGGCGCCGTAGGGGCCGGGCGCGTCGCCCCAGAACAGCCGCACCGCGGTGCCGGCCGGCGCGTGGGACGCGAGGCTGCTCATCATCATCGGGACGGCTCCTGCGGGCGTGCCGCGTCGGGGCGCTCGGGCCGCGGCTGCCAGGGCCAGCGGCCGGTGACCTCCAGCTCGAGCGCGAAGCTGAGGAAGGTACGGATCGCGACGATCACCGCCAGCACCGCGAGGTTGGCGAGCGTGGGCTCGACCGCGACGGTGCCGATGATGTCGGCGATCACCAGGAACTCGAGCCCCAGCAGGATCGCGCGGCCGAGGTTCGCGCGCAGGTCGTCGTAGACCGCGACGAAGCGGTGCCCGCGCCCCAGCCGCAGCACGAACGCGCCGAGCGCGAGCAGCGCGCCGAGCAGGAGGATGGCCACGCCGACCAGCTCCACGACGCGGGCGGCGGCCGGGATCAGCCGATGGAGGTCCATGCCTGGCGCCACCGCTGCTTTCGTGCCTCGGGCCAGGATGCGGTGAGGCGCGCGGGTGGCGCGGTGCGCCGGACCCGAACGGCGAACGGCAGCAAGGATGAAAGTCTGAGAAGATCCGATAACGACGGATGGCTCCGCATCGGGCGTCGTTCCTCGCGGCCACACGGAGCATCGGCGGTCATCCGATCTTTTCAGATCTGCATCCTTGCAGTGCCGTTCGCCGTTCGGGACCGTCGCGCATGTCAACGGCCCTGGGTCAGCTCGTACACGCCGACCGGGCGCGGCGCCGCGTCGTCGCCCACGCGCCACTTGCCGAGCGTGATCGCCCACCCGTCCGCCTCCATCGCCTCCAGCAGCGGCAGGCTCGCGGCGCGGAAGGGATCCGCGAGCAGCACGCGCCCGCCCGGCGCGAGGTTCGTGTCGAGGATGCGGCGCACGTGCGCGTGCATCCCCGGCGCGTACAGGATGTCGGCGCCGAGGATCCAGTCGTAGCGCGTCGCGTCGTCCCAGGCGGTCCAGTCGGCGAGGCGGTGCGCGATCGCGTCCGCGAGGCCGTTGCGCGCGACGTTGCGCCGGCAGACCGACATCGCCAGCGCGTTGCGGTCGGTCTGCGTCACGTGCGCGCCGAGCGAGGCGGCCACGATGCCGGGCAGCCCGGTGCCGGCGCCCAGCTCCAGCACGCGCGCGCCGCGCAACGCCTCCTCCCGCGCGCCCACGTCGTGCGCGAGCGCGATCGCCGCCGGCCACAGCACGACGCCGTACGGCCGCTGCTGCATCGCCTCGCCCAGGAAGCGCGACTCGTCGTCGGCGCTGAGGACGGCGTCGGTGTGCAGCACCGACCACTCGCGCTCCCCGAGGCGCAGGCGGTACTCGCGCAGCGGGAAGTCGCCGGCCGTCGTGCGGAGCGTGCGCTCGGGATCAGGCGATGACATCGCGGGGTCGCATGTGCATGATCGCCGCGAGCGCGGTGGCGCCCGCGACGCCGGCGGCGTAGGCGGCCAGGTCGCGGGCGTCGAAGTCGGCGCCGAGCACGAGGTGCCCGAGCCGCGTGGCGCGCAGCGCGACGAGCCACGGCGCGCGCCAGAGCTGGCCCAGCTCCACGGCCCACGCGACGGCCAGCGCCGCGGCGGCGCGCGCCCACAGCGACGCGCGCGGCGCGAGCGCGCCGATCCACCAGCACACCATCGCGGCCCACAGCGCGTCGCCCAGCACGTCGGCGAGCGTCGCGGGGAGTGTGCGGCGGTTGGCGCGCAGCGCGAGGCCGAGCGCGATGGTGGCGAGCGCCGCGGCCGCGTTGCCGAGGCGCGCGCGCGTCACGCGCGTGCCGGTCACGTTCGTGGATGTACGACGCGCCAGCGGCGCGGCGGCCGCGGCGAGTCCGCCTGCTGCCCCGCGAACACGCCGCCGAGCCACGCGCCGCCGAGCGTGAGGCCGACCGCGCCGCCCGCCGCGTCGTGGCGCACGGCGAGCAGCGCGCCCCCGAGCGCGG
>CBHYLO010000312.1:0-5857 GCA_966128675.1 uncultured bacterium
GCGATGGCGGCGGCCCCCCCCAGCCACCCGCCGGCTCCTGATCCTCCTCGCTGGCCCGGCCCGCCGGCGCCCCGCGCGCCGCCTGGCCCCCTCGGCTTCTCCCTACTCGCTCATGGAGTTCGCTCGCATGCGCTTCCCTCGCTTCACGCTCCTCTCGCTCACCTTCGCGGCCGCGGCGCTCGCCGGGTGCGGCAAGGACGGAGCGGTGACGGAGGTTCGCCCGCCGCTGGCCGGCGTGCGCTACATCCACGCGGTGCCCGACACGGGCCGCCTCGACTTCAAGATGGTCGACCAGCTGGAGTACTCGGCCAACACGGTCGAGGGCTCGGGCGGCCTCACCTTCCGCACCGGCTCGCGGTACTACCCGACCGAGGCGAAGGCCCGGAAGATCAAGGTGTTCTCGTTCCAGGACTCGGCCGTCACGACGGTCCAGCAGGTGCTGACCGACACGACGATCACGTTCGAGGCGAACAAGAACTACACGCTGCTCTACGTCGGCAGCGCCCGCGCGTCGGGCGCGGCTAAGGCCCGCTTCGTGGTCATCGAGGACACGCCGCCGGCCACGGACGCGACCAACATCCACTACCGCTTCTTCAACGCCAGCGACGCGCCGATCAGCGGCTACGTGGGCGCGACGGCGGCGGTCTCGGGCACGCCGGCGATCGCCAGCGTCGCGGCGCGCACGGCCAGCGCGTACACGGCCCGCCCGGCCGGCGCGCTCGGCTTCGGCGTGTCGGCGGTCGGCAGCACGACGTCGCTCGGCACGATGGCGGCGGCGGCGGGCGCGGTCGGCACGGCCACGGTCAACCCGCAGGCCGGCGCCACGGTGCCCGGCACCGCGTTCAGCGTCTACGCCTTCCCGGGCGCGGTCGCGGGCAGCGGCGCGGTGCGCGGCCTGTCGGCGGCGGCGTCGACGGCGCTGCAGGCCCCGGCGATCAACATCTTCGTCGATCGCCTCCCGCCCAACACGGTGCAGTAGGCCGCCAGTCGGCGGACGTGCAACGGGGGCCGGTCTCGCACGAGACCGGCCCCCCGTTGCACGTCCGCGCGTCGGCCGCGCTCCGGCGCGGCTACTTCGCCAGCTTCGCCCGCACGGCGGTGGCGATGCGCTCCTCCAGCCGGCCCGTGGAGGCGCAGCGCACCGGCTCCCCGCTGGTGAAGACGGGCTTCGCGAGCCCCGAGACGACGGTCTTCACCTCCGTCCCCTGGCCGTCGGGCGTGGCCACGGCGACGGTCGCGATGTCGAGCGTCAGCTCGTAGCTGTCGGCGGCGTCGCGGCCGTCGGCGGCGGTGCCGCAGGAGAGGCTGCGCGCGGCGCGCTCCCCGCCCACGCGGTCGCGGAAGCGGGCGTTCTGGCTGGCGATGCGGCGCTCGCCGGAGACCAGCGTCGCGACCGGCAGCTTGAACTCCTCGTAGACGGCGGGGAGCACGGCGAACACGGCGTCGGGGGTGCCCGCCACGACCGTGGCCCGCGCGAAGTCCTCGGTGACCGAGCGCAACTGCATCCCCTGCACCCCGCCCGCGCCCGTGTCCACGGGCCGCGTGGTCTGGACGACCTCGGGGGAGGCGGACCGGCCGCCGGAGGCGCAGGCCGCGGTGAGGAGGGCGAGCGCGAGCAGCGGGCGGTGGGGGGACGTCGGCATGCGCGGATGGCGGGGCTGGAGGAGGGCGGCCGGGAACATCGCGACGCCCGGTCACGTCCACGTGTGAGCCAGGTGGTCGCGCGCGGGGCGTGCCGCCCCAAGCGTGCAGCACGCCCGCCGCGCGCGCCGGGGGCGGCCCACCACGCCCGCGCGCCGCCGGGGTGGGGGGCGCACGATTTGCTGCTCGTTCCCCGACCTTCCGACCCGCATGCCCGTCCACCCTCCGACGCCTCCCGCCTCGCCCGCCGCTCCGACGCCTCCCCGCGCCGCCTCGCGCTCCGCCCGCCGACCGACGGCGGGCGCCGGGCGTCCGGTCCCCCCGCACGCCGCGCGTTCGTGAGCGCGACGCCGAGCGGGGCCGCGGAGGCGGTGGCCGGCGACCGCGCGGCGGGAGCGGCGGCGGACGCGGCGGCGGACGCGTCGCCCCGCGCCGCCCGGACGGCGGAGTACCGGCCGCTCCTGCTGACGGACAGCCAGGATCCCGCGGTGGCGCAGGCGGCGGAGCTGCTGGGCGGCTGGGGCGTGGCGACCCGCACGGCGCGCGAGCTGGTCGACGGCCTCTCCGCGCTGCCCGACGCGCGCTGCGTCGTGGTGACCACCGAGAACCCGAACGCGCTGCGCGACGTGTTCGCCGAGGCGCGGCGTGGCGGGGTGCCGGTGGTGGTGGGCTGCGTCGACGAGACGATGCGGCGCCGCGCGGCCGAGCTGCGCGCGGACGACTGGTACCGCGTCCCCGCCGACGCCGAGGAGATCGCGGCGCGCGTGCGCACGGCCATCGCGCGCGCGCAGCCCAACGGCGCCGCGCTCGCGGACCGCATCGAGCGCGCGGAGTACGAGCACATGCTCTACGACGCGCGCACCGGGCTGCCGACGCTGCCGGTCGCCATCGAGCGGTCGCGCGCGCTGATCAAGGAGCGCGGCGAGGTCGTCGTGCTCTACCTCAACTTCGTGCGCTACTCGAAGCTCGAGGAGATCTACGGCTGGGAGAAGCTGGACGCGGTGCTGGAGACGACGGCGGAGGCGGTGCGCGAGATCCTCGCGAGCAGCTCGCTGTCGGGCTCGCGCGCGCTGGTGTCGTTCACGAACGACGCCGACCTGGTGCTGCTCCACGTGCCCACCGCCGGCGGCCGCTCGGCCACCGACACGGAGATCCACGAGCTGGCGTCGCGGCTGGAGGCGCACGTCGCGCAGCGGCTGGAGGCCGCGCACGGCGAGGACGTGGGCGCGCTGTTCGACATCTACGTCGGCGTGGCGCACGTGTACTACAACCCGAAGATGCGCCTCGAGCGGCTCATCTACCGCGGGATCCGCGAGGCGGCGATCGCGGCCAAGAGCGTGGAGGAGCGCGAGCGCGCGCGGAAGGTCGCGGACCTGCGCGTCAGCCTGCGCGACCGGCTGGTGTACGTCGACTACCACCCGATCGTCGAGACGGAGTCGCGCCGCATCTTCGGCTACGAGGCGCTGGCGCGCGGCAACCTGCGGTCGCTGCGCAGCCCCGAGGTGATGTTCGAGGTCGCGGCGGAGGCGGACCTGCTGTGGGAGCTGGGGCGCCTGTGCCGCAGCCGCGCGATCGAGGAGATGCCGCGCCGCCTCAAGCCCGACGAGCTGCTCTTCCTGAACGTGGACCCGCACGACTTCGCGGACCCGCAGTTCAGCGACGTGGCGATCGGCGTCGAGGATCCCAGGCGCGTGGTCATCGAGATCACCGAGCGCACGGCGATCAAGGACTACCCGAAGTTCCGCGAGCGGCTGCGCGCCTTCCGCGACGCGGGCTTCCGCTTCGCGGTCGACGACGCGGGGAGCGGCTACGCGGGGCTGGGATCGATCGCGAACCTCGAGCCGGACTTCATCAAGCTCGACATGTCGCTCATCAACTGCATCGACACGAACTTCATCAAGCAGAACCTCGTCGAGACGATGGTGAAGTTCGCGAACGACCAGAACGCGATGGTGATCGCGGAGGGCGTCGAGCGCGTCGAGGAGTTCGAGACGGTGCGCGGGCTCGGCGTGCACCTCGTGCAGGGGTTCTACCTGCACCGGCCGCGGTGACGTCCTGCGGGCTGCGGGCTGCGGGTCTGAACGACGGAGCATCCCGAGGGGCGATCCGCAGCCCGCAGGCCGCAGCTCGTACTCATCGCCCCGGGCACGCGCGCCGGAGCTCGTCCTCCGTGCCCCGGTGCAGCGCGAAGCGCGCGGGGCGGCCGGTGTCCGGATCGCCCGTGTCGGTGATCGCCGACGGGCCGCGATGCAGCACGAAGCTGGCGTCCGCGGTGACGGCGTCCGCACCGTCCCACGCCGCGTCGACCTGCCCGAGCGTGAGGCCGTCGACGGCGGGCGAGTCGATCGGCACCAGCAGGAGCCGGAAGCGCGAGCCGTCGCGCGCGAGCGGCCACCCCGTGACCGACAGCGTGCGCACGCGCCGCGTGGCGTCGCACGTGCGCGCGAGGCCGTCGATGGCCTCGCACGGGCCGGCGCCGCAGCGCGTCGGCATGCCTTCCTGGCGCCCCGAGTCGCGCAGCTTCCGCTCGAGCGCCAGGTAGACCGTCTGCGCCTGCCCGCCGCCGGACGTCACGCGCCCCACCCACTCGCCGGCCAGCGCACGGTCCCCGTACGCCCACGGGTTCTCGAGGTGGTCCCAGAGGCGCAGGAGGGCGCGCGTGCCGCCGATCAGCACGGCGACGAGCGTCGCCAGCGCCACCAGGGAGAACAGCTGCGCCGAGCGCGACGGCCGGGGCATGCGCCCTCCACGTGCGTGTGGGGCGGGCGACGCGCGAGGTCCGCGGCCCGCATCCCCATTCTCGGGCGCGCCCGCGCCGACCGCTAGCCGAGCAGCTCCTGCACGAGCGCCCACGCGCGGACGTCGGCGCCGAGCCCGTCGCGCACGACCTGCCGCGCGGCCTCGCCGGTGCGCTGGAGCAGCGCCTCGCTCGTCCGCCAGCGGCGCAGCAGCTCGGCCAGCGTGCGCGGCGTGGTCGCGGCGCTCGCGCCGCCGGCCGCCAGCAGCAGCCCCGCGTCGCGGCTCTGCGTGTGCTGCGGGCCGAAGACGACCGGCAGCCCGAACGCCGCGGGCTCCAGCACCGAGTGCAGCCCCGCGTCGTGGAAGCCGCCGCCGACGAACGCCGCGTCGCCGACGGCGTACAGGTCGCCCAGCACGCCCACGCGGTCCACCAGCACGACGTCCACGTCGCCCGAGGCCGAGCCCTCCTCGACGGCCGAGAGGCGCGCCAGCGTGGCGCGCTGCGCGCGCGCCCACTCCTCGATGGGGGCGAGGTGCGCGGGCGTGGGCTCGTGCGGCGCGATGACCAGCCGCGCGCGCGCGTCCTGCCGCCGCATCGTCTGCCACGCCTCCAGCAGCACGCGCTCGTCGGCGGGCCAGGTGGAGCCCGCGACGAGCGTGAAGCGGCCGCCCGAGCGCTCGCGGGCGAGCGGCGCGAGCAGCGCGCTCTCCCGATGCGCCGACTCCGCGCGGCGCCAGACCTGGTCGTAGCGCGTGTCGCCGGTGACGCGCACGCGGTCGGGGCGCACGCCCAGCGCGACCAGCCGCTCCGCGTCCTCCTCGCTGATCGCGCCCACGAGGTCGAGCCGCGCGTAGGCCTCGCGCAGCAGCCCGCCCGCCAGCCCGCCGCGGCGCGACGAGCCCTCGGCCAGCGTCGCGCTGACGAGGCCGAGCTTCACGCGGCGGCGCGACGCCTCCGCGGCGAGCACGGGCCACACGTCCAGCTTGCTGAAGACGAGCGCCTTCGGCTTCAGCGCGTCGAGCAGCGCGGCCGCGTCGCCGCCCGTGTCGAACGGCAGGTAGTCGGCGACGTCCACGTCGAGCCCGCGGCCGAAGCGCTCCGCGCTGGGCGAGTAGAACGAGTAGGCGAGCTGGAGGTCGGGTCGCTCGCGGCGGGCGAGCTCCAGGACCGGGCGCGCCTGCAGTCCCTCGCCCACCGACGGCGCGTGCATCCAGAGCAGCGGACGCGCGGGGTCGCGATGGTCGCGGGCCCATCCCGTCCAGCGTGCGCGCAGGCCGCGGCGCGCGCGCAGCGTGCGGCGGAGCTTCCCGCTGCCGTCGGGCGTGAGGGCGGCGGCGGCGCGGGCCACCTGTCCGGCGACGGCGTACAGGGTGCGGGCGAGCGGGTTCATGACGGCTGGGGCGGGCGTGCGATCGGGGGCGAGGAACGATACCCGGGCGGCCTCCCGAACGGGCGAGGGCGCGGGGGCCGGCGTCC
>CBHYLO010000313.1:0-5820 GCA_966128675.1 uncultured bacterium
CACGGGCGGCGGCGGGGGGGGGCGCCCCACACCCCCCCCCCCCCCACGGCCCCAGCCGCTCTTATCCGCTGTTTTCAGATCTCTTCCTCGCAGATGCCGTTCGCTCTTCCGAAGGCCCTCAGTGCGACGGGTGCGGCGTGCTCGCCAGCACCGACGCCGCCACCGGCTGTGCGGGACTCGGCGTGACCGGCGCCGGCGACGCTGAGGCGACCGCCGCGCCCTCGCCGCCGCTCGAACGGCCGCGCCGCAGCCGCGCCGACAGCTCGTCGAGGTAGGTGTAGACCACCGGCGTCACGTACAGCGTGATCAGCTGCGAGAACGCCAGCCCGCCCACCACCGCGATGCCCAGCGGGCGGCGCGACTCGGCGCCCGCGCCGTGGCCCAGCGCGATCGGCATCGTGCCCACCAGCGCGGCCATCGTCGTCATCATGATCGGGCGGAAGCGCACCTGGCACGCCTCGACGATCGCGTCGAACGCCCGCCGCCCCTCGCGCTTCTCCAGCTCCTGCGCGAAGTCGATCATCATGATCGCGTTCTTCTTCACCAGGCCCACCAGCAGGATCACGCCCACCCACGCGTACACCGTCAGCTCCGTGCGCGTCAGCAGCAGCGCGAGGAAGGCGCCGAACGCCGCGAACGGGATGCCCGAGAGGATCGTCAGCGGGTGCACGAAGCTCTCGTAGAGGATCCCGAGCACCACGTAGATCACGAAGATCGCCACCACGAACAGCAGCCCGAGCCCGCGCTGCGTGTCCTGGAACACCTGCGCCGCGCCCGAGAAGCCCGTCACGATCCCGTCCGGGATGTCGCGCGCCGCGGCCGACACCTGCGCCGTCGCGTCGCCCAGCGCGAAGCCCGGGCGCACGTCGAACGACACCGTCACCGACGGCACCTGCCCCGTGTGGTTCACCAGCTGCGGCCCGATCGTCTCCGAGCGGCTCGTCACCGACGCCAGGGGCACCAGCGTGCCCGTGCGCGAGCGCACGTGCAGCAGGTCCAGCGCCGAGAGGTCCGTCTGGAACTCCGGCAGGAGCTCCATGATGACCCAGTACTGGTTGTTCGGCGTGTAGATCGTCGAGACCTGCCGCGAGCCGTACGCGTAGTACAGCGCCTGCTCGATCTGCTCGACGCTCACGCCCAGCCGCGCCGCGCGGTCGCGGTCGATCGCCAGCGACGCCTGCGGGTTCTTCACCTGCAGGTCGGTCGAGACGCTGGTGAGCGCGGGCATCCCCTTCATCGCGCCCTCCATCTGCTGCGCGGCCGCGTACAGCGCCGGCAGGTCCGCGCCCTGGAGCGTGAACTGGTACGGCGCCTTCGACGTCCGCGCGCCGATGTTGATCGCCGGCGGGATCTGCATGTACGCCGTGATCCCCGGGATGTGCGTCAGCTTCTCGGCCAGCGACTTCGCGATCTCCTGCACGCCCTCGCGCGTGTCGCGCGGCGTCAGGCGCATCGTCAGGCGCCCCTGGTTCGGGAGGCCCGTCGAGTTGCCCGAGCCCGTGCCGACGTTCGACAGCGCCACCGCGACGCCGGGCTCGTTCCGCGCCGTCTCGGCGACCTGCTTCTGGTGCGCCACCATCGACTCGAACGACGTCCCCTGCGCCGTCTCGGTCGAGAGGCGCAGCATCCCCGTGTCCTCGGTCGGGAAGAGCCCCTTCGGCACCGCCTGGAAGAGCGCCACGGTCCCCAGCAGCGTCGCCGCCGAGCCGACCATCACGGTGCGCCGGTGGCGCATCGCCCAGCCGAGCGAGCGCGTGTAGGCGCCGAGGACCGCCTCGTAGCCGCGCTCGAAGGCGTCGAACACCGCGTTGTGGCGCGCCTGCGCGTCGTGCCCGCCCGGCTTCAGGAAGCGCGCGCAGAGCATCGGCGTCAGCGTCAGCGACACGAAGCCCGACATCAGGATCGCGATGCCGATCGTGACCGCGAACTCGTGGAACAGCCGCCCCACGATCCCGCTCATGAACAGCAGCGGGATGAAGACGGCCGTCAGCGACACCGTCATCGAGACGATCGTGAACCCGATCTCCTCGGCGCCGTCGAGCGCCGCCTGCATCGGCGTCTTCCCCATCTCCACGTGGCGCACGATGTTCTCGAGCATCACGATCGCGTCGTCCACCACGAAGCCGACGGCCAGCGTGAGCGCCATCAGCGACAGGTTGTCGAGGCTGAAGTCCAGCAGCCACATCACCGCGAACGTGCCGACGAGCGACATCGGCAGCGCGAGGCTGGGGATCACCGTCGCCGAGACGTTGCGCAGGAAGAGGAAGATCACCAGCACGACGAGGACGATCGTCAGCACGAGCGTGAACTTCACGTCCCGCACCGACTCCTCGATGCCGGCCGAGCGGTCGAAGAAGGTGTCGATCTCGACCGAGGCGGGGAGCTGGGCGCGCAGCGTCGGCAGCAGCGCCTTCACCGCCTGCGCCACCGCGACCGTGTTCGTGCCCGGCTGCTTCTGGATGGCCAGCGTGATGGAGCGCGTGCCGTTGTACCAGGCGGCCGCGCGGTTGCTCTGCACGTCGTCCTTCACGCGCCCGACGTCGCGGATGCGCACCGGCGCGCCGTTCCGGTACGCCACCACGAGATCGCCGAACTGCGCCGCGTTCTGCAGCTGCCCGTCGGCGCGCAGCGTGTAGGCGCGGTTCGGGCCCCACAGCACGCCCGTGGGGACGTTGGCGTTCCCCTGCGCCACCGCCTGCGCCGCCTCGTCCAGCCCGATGCCGCGCGCCGCCAGCGCCCGCGGGTCCAGCTGGATGCGCGCCGCGTACTTCTGCGAGCCGTACACCATCACCTGCGCGACGCCGCTGATCGTCGAGATGCGCTGCGCCAGCACCGTCTGCCCGTACTCGTCCAGCGTGGAGAGCGGCAGCGTCTGCGAGCGCAGGTTGAAGTAGAGGATCGGCTCGTCCGACGGGTTGGTCTTCTGCAGCGACGGCGCGACGATGCCCGGCGGCAGGTCGCGCATCGTCTTCGAGATCGCCGACTGCACGTCCTGCGCGGCGGCGTCCACGCTGCGCTTGAGCGAGAACTGGATCGTGATCGACGTCGCGCCCAGGGAGCTCGTGCTCACCATGTTGTCGACGCCGGCGATCGTCGTGAACTGCTTCTCGAGCGGCGTCGCCACCGCGGCCGCCATCGTCTCGGGGCTGGCGCCCGGCAGGCTCGCGTTGACCGTGATCGTCGGATAGTCGACGTTCGGCAGGTCGCTGACCGCCAGCCGCGTGTACGCCATCGTGCCGAACACGAGGATGCCCAGCATGACGAGCGTCGTCATCACCGGGCGGCGGATGAAGAGCGCCGTGAAGTTCATGGCCGCGCCTCCGGCTTCGCAGGCGTCTCCGTGCGCGCGGCGACCGCCGGCGCGGTCCGCACCTCCACCGTCGCGCCGGGCGCGATGCGCGCCTGGCCGTCCACCACCACGCGCTCGCCGCCCTTCAACCCCTTCTCGATCAGCACGTCGCGCCCGACGGGCCGGCCCGCCGTCACCGGCCGCATCAGCGCCTTGCTCTTGTCGTCGACGACGAACACGAACGTCCCCTCCTGCCCCGTCATCACCGCCTCGCCCGGGACCAGCACCGCGTCGGGCTGCACGAACAGCCGCAGGCTCACCTGCACGAACTGCCCCGGCCACAGGCTGCGCGCCGCGTTGTCGAAGCGCGCCTTCAGCGTCACGGTGCCCGTCGTCGTGTCGATGCCGTTGTCGACGAAGCTCAGCGTCCCCTCCACCGGCGCCGCGCCGCCCTGCGCCGGCGTCGCCTGCACGTGCAGCGCGCTGTCCGCCGCGTAGCGCTGCACCACCGGGAAGTCCCGCTCGCTGACGCTGAAGCGCACGAGCGTCGGGCGGATCTGGTTGATCACCACCAGCGGCGCGCCCGTGCCGGGCCGCACGAGGTTCCCCTCGCGCACCAGCAGCCCGCCCGTCTTCCCCGCGACCGGCGCGCGGATCGACGCGTTCTCCAGGTCCAGGCGCGCCGCCTCCACCGCCGCGCGGTCGGCCTCCAGCACGGCGCGCAGCGCGGCCGCGTTGGCCGCCGCCTGGTCGGCCTGCGAGCGCGTCACGTAGTCCTTCTGCACCAGCGCCGCGAAGCGGTCGGCCTCGCGCCGCGCGCTCTCGGCCTGCGCCTCGTCGCGCGCCAGCACGGCGCGCGCCTGCCGCAGCGCCGCCGCGTACGGCCGCGGGTCGATGGTGAACAGCGGCTGCCCCGCGCGCACCTCCTCGCCCTCGGCGAAGTGCACGGCGGTCAGCACGCCCGTGACCTGCGACTGCACGGCAACGGTGCGCATCGGCTCGACGACGCCGTTGGCGACGACGACGTACGGCGCCTCGCGGCGCGCGACGGTCGCCACGGTGACCGCGGCCGGCGGCTTGGCGGCGGGCGCCGGCTTGGAGCAGCCCGCGGCCGCCACCAGCACGGCGAGCGCGCCGAGGCGCGGGGAGAGGGAGCGGGACGTCATCGATCGGAGTCGCGGGACGGTACGGAAGTGAGCGGCAGGCGCGCCTCGCCCGTGGGGCCGAGGACGCCGGTGTCGCGCGAGAGCTGGGCGAGCGACGCGTACCACTGCCAGCGCGCCAGGACGGCCTGCGCGCGCGCGTCGGCGAGCGCGGTCTGCGCCGTCAGCAGGTCGAGGATGCTGCCGACGCCCTCGGCGTAGCGGCCGCGCGCCACCTGCTCGGACTGCGTCGCGCTGGCCAGCAGCTCGGCCGACGTGCCGACGCGCTGCGTCGCGGTGCGCAGCGCGTGGTACGACGTGAACACCTGCGCGATCGTCTCCAGCCGCAGCCGCTCGGCGCGCGCGGTCGCGGCCACCGCGTCCTCGGTCGCGGCCACGACGCCGTACTGGCGCTGCTGCCCGTTGAACAGCGGGACCGAGAGCCCGAGCGTGACGCCATAGGTACGGCCGGACAGTGCCTCGGTGTTCGAGAAGCTGCGGCCCGCCGCGCCGCCGACCGTGACGCCGGGCCACTGCGCCGCGCGCGCGACGCGCACCTGCGCCTCGCTCTGCCGCGCCAGCGCCTCGGCCGCCGCGAGGTCGGGGCGGTCGTGCACCGCCTGCGCGATCAGCGCGTCGACGTCGGCGGCGATCGCCTGCACCGGCGTCGCGCCGCTGTCGGGCGCGATCGCGAAGCGCGCGTTGGCGGGGAGCCCCATCGCCACCGCGACCGACGCGCGCGCGGCCAGCGCGCCCGCGTCGGCGTCCTGATACGCCAGCTGCGCCTGCGCCAGCGCGGTGCGCGCCTGCAGCACGTCGGCGATGGTGGCGACGCCCACCTCGTGGCGACGCTCGGCGGCGGCCAGGTTGGCCCGCGCCGTCTCGACGGTCGCGCGCGCGGCCGCCACCAGCCCCGTCCCCGCCTGGAACTGGAAGTACGCCTGCTCGGCCTGCAGCACGACGCCCTGCAGCGTCGCGTTGTGCGTGAAGTCGGCGGCGTAGAGCGCCTCGCGCGCCGCGCTCGTCGCGCCCGCGCGCCCGCCGAAGTCGAACAGCAGGTACTGCAGCGACAGCGACGGCGTGACGGTGGTGCGCTGCGCGGGGAGCCGCGCGGGGTTGGCGCTGATGGCGCGCGCCGGCCCGCCGACGACGTCGGCGCTCAGCGTCGGCAGCCAGCGCCCGCGCGCCGCCCCCAGCGTCGCGGCGGCCGAGCGGGCCTCGGCCCACGAGGCGCGGGTCTGGGGGCTGTTCTGGGGCGCGAGCGCGAGCACGTCGGCGAGCGTCATGCTCGCGGACGGCGCGTCCGCATGACCGTCGGGCGACGGCGCCGGGCGGGCGGGATCGCGCGGCGCGCGCGCGGCGGCGGGCGCGGTCCACACGGCGCCGGGC
>CBHYLO010000314.1:0-5816 GCA_966128675.1 uncultured bacterium
TGCCTGCGCGGGGCGCCGGCGTGGGGCGGCGTCGTGCGCGCCCGCCCCGGCTGGTGGCGCGCGGGACGCGCGCTCGGCCCGCTCGACGTGCGCGGCCGCTCCGCGGCGTGGGTCGCGCGGGCGATGATCGCGCGGGCGCGGCGCGCGCTGGGCGGCGCGCTGGTGCTCGCGCTCACCGTCGACGACCGCGCGGAGTGCTGGGCGGTGGTGCACCGCGCCGTGGCGCTGGCGGCGCGGCGCGTGCCCGTGCGGTGCGTGGCGCTCGTCGGCGGACGCATCGTGCCGCCGCCGCGTTCCGTTGACCCCCCTCCGGGGCCGTCCTAGCTTCCGGGACCCCGCCGCCCAGGCGTGGGCCCCGCACGTCCTCACCGCGCCGATGACCAACGCCACGCCGCCCGCAGCGCCGGAAGCCGGGATGCCGGAGTTCCGGCTGTACAACACGCTCACCCGCAGCGTCGAGCCGTTCGCGCCGACCGACGGGCGCACCGTGCGCATGTACACCTGCGGGCCCACCGTCTACAACCCGGCGCACCTCGGCAACTTCCGCACGTTCCTGTTCGAGGACCTGTTCCGCCGCGCCATCCGCCTGCAGGGCTGGGAGGTGCGGCAGGTCATGAACCTCACCGACGTCGACGACAAGATCATCAAGCGCGCGCTGGAGCGCGGGCTGACGATCCAGGCGCTCACCGACCCGGTGGTCGAGACGTTCCACGCCGACCGGAAGTACCTGCGCATCCAGGACGCGGAGTCGTACCCGCGCGCGACGGCGTACATCCCGCAGATGATCGCGCTCGTCGAGCGGCTCATCGCCAACGGCGTCGCGTACCAGGCCGACGACCAGTCGGTGTACTTCGCCATCGACCGCTTCCCGGGCTACGGCAAGCTGTCGCGCCTCGACCGCCGCGAGGTGAAGAGCGGCGCGCGCGTGGCGCAGGACGAGTACTCCAAGGAGAACGCGCAGGACTTCGCGCTCTGGAAGGCCGCCAAGGAGGAGGACGAGCGCACGGGCGCCGCGTGGGACTCCCCCTGGGGCCGCGGGCGTCCGGGCTGGCACCTCGAGTGCTCGGCCATGGCGATGGAGCTGCTCGGCGAGACGCTCGACGTGCACTGCGGCGGCGTGGACCTCGTCTTCCCGCACCACGAGGACGAGATCGCCCAGAGCGAGGGCGCGACGGGCAAGGAGTTCTCGCGCTTCTGGTGCCACGGCGCGTTCCTGCTGACCGAGGGCCAGAAGATGGCCAAGCGGCTCGGGAACGTGAGCAACGTGCAGGGGCTGCGCGACGAGGGCGTCACCGGCGCGGCCTACCGCCACGTCGTCTTCTCGACGCACTACCGCAAGGAGCTCAACCTCTCGGCCGACGCGCTGGAGGCGAGCCTCACGGCCGTGCGCCGCGTGGGCGAGTTCGCCGCCCGGCTGGCGTCGGCGACGGGCGGGACGCCGGAGCTCGCGCAGGCGGCGGCGGAGGCCGAGCGGGAGTTCCGCGCGGCGCTCGCGGACGACCTGAACGCGCCGGAGGCGATGGCGGCGCTGTTCGTCTTCCTCAAGCGCGCGAACGCGGAGCTGGACCGGCACGGCGAGGACGTCGCGGCGCTGGAGTCGGCGCGCCGCGTCTTCGGGATCATCGACGGCGTCCTGGACCTCGTGCCCGAGCGTGGGGACACGGACGCCGAGCTGGCGGCGTGGGTCGACGAGCGGCTGGCGGCGCGGAAGGCGGCGCGCGCGGCGCGCGACTTCGCCGGCGCCGACGCGATCCGCGACGAGCTGCTGGCGCGCGGGATCGAGCTCAAGGACACGCCGCAGGGGACGACCTGGCAGCGGCGATAGCCGGCCGGGGCGCGGGGCCGGTGCCCGGCGGGCGGCGTTGCCGCTCGCCCTGGCGCGCGCTACGGTAGGATCGGGCAGGGAAGCGCTGGCGTAGCTCAGTTGGCAGAGCAGCCGCCTTGTAAGCGGCAGGCCGTGGGTTCGATCCCCACCGCCAGCTTCCGCCGCCACGCCCGGCCGGGCTTCGGAGCGCCGGCGTGGCGGTCGCGGCTTGAACGAGGCGCCGGGCGCGGTTACA
The DNA here is from genome assembly GCA_966128675.1 of uncultured bacterium. Lineage (GTDB taxonomy): Bacteria > Gemmatimonadota > Gemmatimonadetes > Gemmatimonadales > Gemmatimonadaceae > Roseisolibacter. The sequence continues at coordinate 2,061 of CBHYLO010000314.1, forward strand.
CTCCGCGTCTCGCGCGGTGACACGCACGGACGCGCGATCGGGTGGGGTACCCAAGTGGCCAACGGGAGCAGACTGTAAATCTGCCGGCGACAGCCTTCGAAGGTTCGAATCCTTCCCCCACCACTCCAGGACATTCGAGCAGGGCACGGCCCCGGCGGACCGCACGCCGGGCGACGCGGGAGTAGCTCAGTTGGTAGAGCGCGAGCCTTCCAAGCTTGATGTCGCGGGTTCGAGTCCCGTCTCCCGCTCTCGATCTCGAGGAAGCCCGCCGGCGCACCTGCGCCGGCGGGCTTCTTCGCGTCTCCGCCGCGCGCGACCGCGCCGACACGGGCTACCGGCGCGCGCGACGCCCGCGCGCCAGCATCCCGACGCCCGCCAGCCCCAGCCCGAGCAGCGTGACCGTCGCCGGCTCCGGCACGACCTGCGTCGGCGGCGCGACCCCCACGACGCCCACGGTGAACCCGTGCCACGTCTCGGGCGCCGGCACGGTCCAGCTGATGGACGAGAACGTCCCCTGGAACTGGATCACGCCGTTCCCCTCGACGCCCGTGAGCACGTTGGGCGTGAGCTGGCTCAGCGTCCCCGGCCCGCCGAACGCGCCCACCCCGAAGCTCAGGATGTTGAACGGCTGGTTGAAGTTGTACGTGATCACCGTCGACGGCTGCCCGAGGCTCAGGATCGCCATCACCGGGTTCACGATCGCCTGCGAGAAGGCGACCGTGTTGGCGCCGAAGGCCGGCCCGCCGGTGAGCGCGATCATGTCGCAGGGCGGCGGGGCGTTGGGCACCGTGGCGCTCTGGTACGTCGCCGCCGGGAGCCAGTACGACGCGCCGCACTGCACCTGCGACGTCGTGTAGACCTGGCCGTTGTACGTCACGCCCACCGGGCCGCTCGGCGTCGCGATCGTGCCCGACGCCGTGCCCACGTTCCCGGTGGTGAGGCTGGTCCAGTCGGTCCACAGGATCTGCGCGTGTGCCGCCTGCGGCACTCCGAGGCCGCCCAGCGCGCCCGCCACCAGCAGTGCGGCCCATCTCGGCACCCTGCGTCTCCGAAGCATCGGAACGGCCCTCCCGGCAAGAAGGTGAGTGCCCGTGGCGGCCTGTCCCCGCGCCACGGCGCCGGAGCGCGGACGGATGACGGCCGCGCTCGGCTGTAGCGCGGAGCGTCGGTCGGCGACACCGGTCGGTCGCCCTCGCAGCATCAGCCGCGCCAGCGCGCAGCGTACGGAAGCGCACACGCAGCACACGCGGCAGCACACGCGGCACGGCACGCGCCGCTGCACGCGATCGCGCGCGGGCCTGCCACAAGTCGCCATCTGCTACTTGCACGCGCGCGGGCCGCGCTGCATGTCGGAAGGTGCGTGCGCGCTGCGTACATGTCGCGTGTTCGCGGACGGGAAGTCGGCGTGTGCCTGATACCGCCCCCACCCGCGGCCGTGCACCATTCGTCGATCGCCGTATCCGACGTGACCGGAGGAAGCCATGAGTCCGTTCCCGCACGACAGCCCCGACGCGTTCGCGCCCAACGCGTTCGCCGCGGACCGCCCCGTCGAGCCGCGGCCCTACACGCTCGCCGACGTGAGCCCGGGCGACACCGTCGTCGTCCGCAACGTCTCGCCCGCCGTGCGTGACGTGCTGGCGGACTTCGGCGTGCGCGAGGGCGAGCGCCTGCTCTGCGAGTCGACCCTGGAGCACGTCGTCGTGCGGACCGCGGACGGCAGCGTCCCGCTCGAGCGCGGCGTGCTGCCGTCGGTGTCGGTCAGCCGCGTCGACGCTGCCCCGCGCGCGGACGTCTGACGCGCGGGCGCGAGCCCCTCAGGCGGCGACGCCCGCCGGCGTCGCGTCGTCGGCCGAGGTCTCGCGGCGCAGCTGCCCCTCGGCGACCAGCGCCTCGACCAGCGCCGGCGACAGCGTCGCCGACGCGGGCGGCTCGCCGGCGCCGGCCACGTGGCCGACCCACGCGTCGCGCCCCAGCTGCTTGGCGGCGTAGGTGCCGTGGTCCGCGAGCGCCACCAGCGACTCCCAGCTCCACGTGCGGCCGTCGCCCGCGGCCGGTGCCAGCGCGAAGCCGAGCGAGCACGTCACCGACAGCGCGCGCCCGTCGTCCAGCCGCGTCACGTACGCGGCGACCGCGCTGCGGATCCGCTCCGCCAGCTCGCGCACGCGCGCGGTCGTGCCGTCCGGGGTGACGACGAGGAACTCCTCGCCGCCCCACCGCACGACGACGTCGGACGGGCCGCAGGTGCGCTCCAGCAGCCGCGCGAGGCCCACCAGCACGCGGTCGCCGGCCGCGTGGCCGTAGTCGTCGTTGACGCGCTTGAAGTGGTCGACGTCCAGCAGCAGGAACGCGGGCGCGCCGCCGCCGGCCCCCGTCGCTCGCCGGCGATCGCCCAGGCGCACCACGCGCGCGTCCGCCATCTCGCGCGCCACGATCTCGCGCACGTAGCGCCGGTTCCGGGCGCCCGTCAGCGGGTCGGTGAGGCTGAGCGCCTCGGCGTGCTGCGCGTCGCGCACGCGGCGGCGGTACGCCGCCACCCCGACGATGCCCAGCAGCAGCGCCACGGCCGCGATCGCGTTGCGCTGCGTCGCGCGCTGCCGGGACTGCAGCGCGCTCATCGCCTGCGCGGTCCACAGCCGCTCGATCTCGCGCTCGCGACGCTCGGCCGCCTGGCGCTCCTCCAGCCCGGCGATCCGCCGCGACGTGGTCTCGTCGAAGATCGAGTCGCTCTCGGTCTTGAAGCGGCGGTACGAGGCGAGCGCGTCGGCCGGGCGGCCGTCGGCTTCCTGTGCGCCGGCGAGCGCCTCCCACGACCGCCGCACCAGTTCGCGCGCGCCCATCGTGCCGGCCGTCGCCAGCGCGGCGCGCGCGGCCGACTCGGCGGCGGCGGGCCGGCCGCGCGCCCGCTCCACGGCCGCCTGCGCGAGCAGGTTGCGCACGGTGAGGCCGCGGTTGCCGGTGCCGGCGCCCAGCTGCATCGCCGTCGCCAGCTCGCGGCGCGCGGCCTCGTGGCGGCCCAGCGCCAGCTCCGCGAGCGCGACGTTGCGGTGCGCCAGCGAGAGCGACCAGCGGTCGCCCACCCGCTCCCGGAGCGCGAGCGAGGCGCGGTGCCGCGCCAGCGCGCCGGCGGCGTCGCCGTGCTCCAGCAGCGCGTCGCCCATGTTGGTGAGCGTCGACGCGGCGCGCGCGTCGGCTCCCACCTGCTGGTACAGCGCGAGCGCCCGCTCGAACAGCGCCATCGCGCGCTCGCCCTGCCGCAGCCGCCCGTAGACGACGCCCAGGCTGTTCAGCGTGGACGCGAGCGCCTCGCGGTCGCTGCCGACGCGCTCGCGGATCTCCAGCGACTCCAGCTGGTAGGCGAGGGCGCGGTCGTACTCCGCGAAGTCCGTCGCGTAGACGAAGCCCAGGAGGTTGAGCGTGTAGGCGACGGCGCTGTCGGCGTGCAGCGCCCGCTGCCGGGCGAGCGCGTCCTCGAGGAGCGCCACGGCCCGGCCGGGGTCGCCGCGGCGCTGGGCGAGCGCGCCCTCCCGCGTCAGCATGCTGGCGACGCCCGCGCGGTCGCCGGCGCGCTCGGCCTCCCCGCGGCCCGCGGCCACGGCGGCCGCCGCGCTGTCGTAGCGCCCCAGGGCCGTGTACGCCGCCGCCAGCGCCCCATGGGCCGCCACCCGGCTCGGCGCCGATCGGGCAGCCTCGGTCGCGGCCGCCGTCCGGCGGAGGGCGGCGGTCGCCAGCACGAACGCCCCGGCGGGTCGCTCCAAC
>CBHYLO010000315.1:0-5810 GCA_966128675.1 uncultured bacterium
GTCGCGCGGCGGCGCGCTCGCGGCGCGCGTCGCGGGCGCCGGCGTCGCGTTGCTGTCCGACGGCGGCATGTCACGGCCGGGCTGCTGCGGCGCGCGGCCCGCGCGCGCGGCCTCCTCGTCGCTCTCGGGCAGCAGCGGCGACGGCTCGCCCTTCGCCAGCACCATCAGGTACAGGCCGCGCGTCTGCTCGTGCTCGTACGCCGACATGTCGAGCAGCCCCGAGTTCATCGCGAAGTTCGTCGACGCCATGAACCAGAGGTACTTGCCGCTCGCGTCCCACGCCGGCTGCGTCGCGTCCGCGAGGCCGTCGGTCACCTGCCGCGCGCGTCCCGCCTCGACGTCGTAGAGGAAGATCGCGCGGTAGAGCGACGGCAGGCGCTTGGGATACGCGACGTAGCGCGAGTCCGGGCTCCACACCGGCACGATGGAGCGCGAGCCGCTGAAGTGCGGATCGGTGTCGGCGCGCGTCGCGCGGCCGCTCGCCACGTCCAGCACCCACAGGTTCAGGTGCGAGTCCTGGTACGCGATGCGGCGCCCGTCCGGCGACCACGCGGGCGCGTACGGGCGGCTCGGCTCCGGCAGCGCGATCTCGCGCGGCGCGGCGATGCCTTCCTGCGGCGCGACGTACAGCTTGTACTCGCCCGACCGGTCGCTGAAGTACGCCACCGAGCGGCCGTCGGGCGACCACACGGGCGCGATCTCCGCCGACCCGCTGGCGTGCGTCAGGTTGCGCACGTCGCCCTTCTCGGCCGGGATGGTGAAGATCTCGCCGCGCGCCTCGACCGCCGCGCGCTTGCCGGTGGGCGACAGCGCGAGGTCGGTCATGCGGTTCGCGACGTCCTTCCACTGCGGCATCATCCACGGGAAGTCGCCCGCGACCGCGATGTCGAGCCGCTTCGCGCGCCCGCTCGCGGGGTCGAGCTCGTGCAGCCAGCCGGCCTGCTCGAACACCAGCACGCCGCCGCCCGCGTCGAGCGTCTTCACGTCGAAGTCGGTGAAGCGCGTGAGCTGGCGCAGCGGCTTGTCCTTGCCGTCGTACGCCCAGACGTTCTGCACGCCGTCGCGGTCCGAGATGAAGTAGACCGAGCCGCCGAGCCACACGGGATCGATGTCCTTCGAGTCGGTCCACGTCGGCGTCTCCACCGCGTGGCTCGCGAGGTCCATGATCCAGATGGGCCGATTCTGCCCGCCGCGGTAGTTGCGGCGCTCGTCGTCCCAGGAGTTGTTCATGCGGTACGCGACGCGCTTGCCGTCGGGCGAGATCTTGCCCTGGAACGCGCGCGGCATCGGCATCGCGGACTCGGGGCCGCCGACGGCGGGCACGGTCCAGAAGCGCGGCGCGGCGGTCGGCGCGGACGTCGCGCGATTGGACGCGAAGACGATCGCGGCGCCGTCGGGCGTCCAGCCCTGCACCTGGTCGGGCGACGCGTGCCACGTCAGGCGCTTCGGCTGGCCGCCCTGCACGGGCACGACGTACACGTCGGTGTTCCCGCCGTACTCGGCGCTGAAGGCGACCCAGCGCCCGTCGGGCGAGAGCTTGGGGTTGGTCGTCTCGCCCTGGAAGCTGGTGAGGCGGCGCGCGTTGCCGCCCGCGCGCTCGACGACCCAGACGTTGTTGGCGTAGGTGAACGCGACGTGCTGCGCGCTCACGCTGGGCATGCGCAGCAGGCGCGTGGCGGTGGGCGACTGGGCGCCGAGCGGGAGGGCGGCGGCCAGCGCGGCCGCGAGCGCGGCGCGTGGAAGCAGTGGGGACATCGGGAGACCGGTGGGGGGCGGACGGAGCGACGCGTGGGACGCGGCGTCCTATCCTACGCCCGGGACCCGAACCGCGCTGCGGACGGCAGACCGCGGGCTGCGGACTGCGGTCTGCGGGTTCGACGACGGCGCCTCCCGAGCGGCCGTCCGATCCGCAGCCCGCAGCCCGCAGCGCCGGTCAGTGGTGCTTCATCGCGCCGCCCGGCGCGCACCCCTGCTCCACGGGCTCGAAGCGGTCGTGCAACGCCTTCAGCGACGCCTTGAGCTGCGCGTCGGTGGTGGCGGGCTTCGCGGCGAGGTCGGCGAGCGCGCGCGCGTCGGTGGCCAGCGCGGCGATGGTCGTGCGCGTCTCGGGCGTGTCGCACGCCTTCGGCATCGCGGCCGCGGCCCACGCGCGCGCGGCGTCGGCGAGCGCGCCGGCGCGGGCGCGCAGCGGCTGCAGGTCGTCGCTCTTGCTCGCCGGGTGCCAGGTCGCGGCCAGCACGTTGTGGAAGGCGTCCATCTCCATCCAGCCGCCGGCGGCGTGCGGCGCCACCATCGTCACCTTCGCGCTGTCGGCCGCGGCGGACGGCGCGGGATGGTGGCCGGCGTGCTGCGCGCGGGCGGCGGCCGGGGCGGCGAGCAGGACGAGCGGGAGGAGCAGATATGGACGGCGCATGGGTCGGATGGACGGATCGTGGTGGGAACGGTGTGCCTGAATGCAGCACGGACGGGCCCGCGCGCGCCAGCCCTCCGCGGCCCACTTCCCCGCCCCGCGGGGCGCGATTACCTCCCGCGCATGGCCATCGACGATCCCACCCCCGCCCTCCGCCTGCGCGCCGCCACGGCGGACGACGTCCCCACCGTGCTGCGCCTGATCCGCGGGCTGGCCGAGTACGAGCGGCTGCTCGACGAGTGCGTCGCGACGGAGGCGCAGCTGCGCGAGACGTTGTTCGGCGCGCAGCCGCAGGCCGAGGTCGTGATCGCGGAGTGGAACGGCGCGGCGGCGGGGTTCGCGCTCTTCTTCCACAACTACTCCACCTTCCTCGCGCGGCGCGGCCTCTACCTGGAGGACCTGTTCGTCTTCCCCGAGCACCGCGGCCGCGGGATCGGGCGCGCGCTGCTGTCGCACCTCGCGCGCGTCGCGCTCGCGCGCGGCTGCGGGCGCTTCGAGTGGGCGGTGCTCGACTGGAACGCGCCCGCGATCGGCTTCTACCGCGCGCTGGGCGCGGTGGCGATGGACGAATGGACGGTCATGCGCGTGACGGGCACCGCGCTCGAGCAACTGGCAGCGGAGGACGGAAAGGCGGAGGACGGTACGGAGGAAGACGATACGACGTGAGACGGTAACGCGGACCTGTCGGCTTGACGCGTCGAGCTCGAAGGGTCCGCCCCATCGTCTCACGCTTCATCGTCCTCCGCCGTACCGTCCTCCGCCCCATCGTCCTCCGTGTCCGCGTTCACACACAACGTCGTCATCCTCACAGGCGCCAGCAGCGGCATCGGTCGCGCGCTGGCGCGCCAGCTCGCGGAGCAGGGCGCGTGGCTCGCGCTCGCCGCGCGGTCGCGGGACGAGCTGGACGACGCGGTGCGCGAGTGCCTCACGGCGGGCGCCGCGGCAGGGGCGCGCGCGATCGCGGTGCCGACCGACGTGAGCGAGGAGGCGCAGTGCCGCGCGCTCGTCGCGCGCACCGTCGCGGAGTACGGGCGCATCGACACGCTGGTCAACAACGCGGGCATCAGCATGTGGGCGCGCTTCGACGCGCTGCGCGACCTCGAAGGCCTCGAGCGCATCATGCGCGTGAACTACCTCGGCGCCGTGTACTGCACGTTCCACGCGCTGCCGCACCTCAAGCGGACGCGCGGGCGCATCGTCGGCGTCGCGAGCCTCACCGCGAAGACCGGCGTGCCCACGCGCACCGGCTACGCCGCCAGCAAGCACGCGATGGCGGGCTTCTTCGACTCGCTGCGCATCGAGCTCGCCGACGAGGGCGTCAGCGTGACGATGGTCTACCCGGGCTTCGTCGCCACCGGGGTGCGCCGCCACGCCGTCGGGCCCGACGGGCGCCCGCTCGGCGAGAGCCCGGTGCAGGAGGACGCCGTGATGACCGCCGACCAGTGCGCGCGGCTCACGCTGCGCGCCGCCGCGCGGCGGAAACGCGAGCTGGTGATGACCGCGCGCGGGAAGGTCGGCCAGTGGCTGCGCCTCGTCGCGCCGTCGCTGACCGACCGCATCGCCGCCCGCGCGATCGCGCGCGGGCGCTGAGGCCCGCGCGCGATCACCGGGTGCTCAGTGGTGCGCGTGCGCGGCGACGTCCGCCGCCGCCGGCGCGGCCGGCGCGTACTCGCAGCTCACCGTCGGGTTGAACGCGGCGAACATGCCGTTCGGGTTGTGCTGCCCGACCCACGCGTGCAGCGCGTACGTCGCCATCGGGCCGACCGGCGGGCCGTCCTCGAACGCGACGTCGAACAGCGACGGGCGCGACGAGCCGGGGGTGTTGAGCTGCATGTACTCCACCGCGACCAGGCGCAGGCGCCCGTTCTGCTGCGGCGCGTAGACGAGGATCTCGGGGTTCGCCGGGTCGAGCGCCGGATCCATCACGCCGGCGACGTTGACGTAGTGGATGCCCATGCCGCCGAGCCCCGGGACGGCGACGCAGCCGCCCTGCGGCGCGTAGCCCGCGGCGACGGCCGCGTCGACGTTCATGAAGCGCGCGGCCGTCGCGCGCGCCGCCGCGAGCGCCTGGTTCTCCGCGGCGCGGTTCATCGACCGCGCGTCGGCACGGAGCGACGGATCGGTGGGCGTGGCGTCGGCGCAGGCGGCGAGCAGCACGGCGGCGAGCGAGAGGCGGAACGCGGGACGGAGCGACATGATCGGATCCGGAGGCGATGAGGTCAGGCCGCAGCGGCCCTCGCCGCGCGACGCCCTCAACCTTCAACCGCGCGCCCGTTCGCTCTTGGGTCGCAATACCCAGATTTCGCGAAGAAGCGGAGGACGGAACGGCGGAGGACGATGAAACGGAGGACGGAAGGGCGTGAAACGATGGAGCGGGGAGGTCCGCCTTCTCGTTTCACGCCCCCATCGTCTTCCGCCGTTCCGTCCTCCGCCCTTCCGTCCTCCGCTACATCGCGCCCTTCGTCACATCCAGAAGTTCCAGTGCTTCGTCCCGATCACGAACAGCGACAGCGCCAGGTTGGTCGTCGCGTGCGTGAGGATCAGGTCTCCCATCGAGCGCGTGCGCCGCATCCACCAGTTGTAGATCACGCCGCACAGCAGCCCCACCTCCCAGTACGGCCCGTGCTCGGCCGCGAACAGGACGGCGGTGGCCCAGAACGCGAACGTCGTGAAGGTGCCGAGGGGGACGCGCTGGAAGCGCGTGTCCTGCAGCCAGCGCGGGAGCCAGCCGCGCCAGAACAGCTCCTCCAGCACTGGCACCAGCAGCGCCGCGCGCGCCGTGCGCAGCACGAGCATGAGCGGCGTCAGCTCCTCGGGCGGGATCGACGTCTTGAGGCGGCCCGTGATCCCGTTCTGGAAGAGCGACGACTCGCGCCAGCCCGGGACCAGCAGGTCGGGCGCGACCCAGAGCGCGCAGACGGCGATGCCCAGCCCGATGCTCGCCAGCCAGTGCGGGGCGCGGCGCGCGTGCTCCGCCAGCACGCGCCGCGAGAAGAGCAGGATCGAGCCCAGGATGACGAGGTCGCGGACGACCTCCTTCAGCGGCTGCTCGAGCGGCAGGTGGCCGTCGAGCGCCAGCCAGACCATGAAGACGGCGAACGGCCCGACCCAGGCGAGCGTGCCGGTGCCCGGCGCGTCGGGGAGGTCGGGCGCGCGCGGCGGGGTGGCGTCCCCGGGCGTGTCGTGCGCGGGGACGGGCGGCGTGGCGGTGGACATCGAGTGCGTCGGGGTCAGCGGGGACTCAGCGCGCGGGGCAGCTGCGCGTGGAGTCGGCGGGGTTGAGCGGGCGCGGCGGCGTCGCCGGAGCCGGCGTGGCGGGCGGCTCCTCGACGCCGAGCAGCTCGACGTCGAAGATCAGCTCCGCGCAGGGCGGGATGGTGGGCGAGCGGCCGGGGATGCC
>CBHYLO010000316.1:0-5798 GCA_966128675.1 uncultured bacterium
CCGTCGTCCGCGCGGCCCGCAGCGGGCGACTGGGGGTGGGGGTGGGGGTGGGGGTGGCGCGAGAAGTCGGGGATCGGCCGCGGCGAGTGCTTCTTCATGGAGCCTCCTGCACGGCGTGCGCGGGCGTCCGCCCCCCGGCGGCGCGTCCGCGGCGCGATGCGCGTGCCCGTCGAAGCTCGCGCGGGCAGGCCGTCCGCGCCAGCGCCGCGCCGGCGCCGCGCCGGCCCCGGCTCAGCGGACGACGAGCGTGCGCGTCAGCACCCAGGGCACGGTCGTCCAGGCCGTCTCGCGGCCGCGGTTGGCGCCCTGGATCTGCACCACCATCCGGCCGCGGCCACGGGCCTGCAGCGCGACGCGGTGCTCCAGGAGCTTGAGGTCGTCCGTGCAGATCTCCGCGCCGGTGTCGTGGTGGAAGAGCGCGACCACCGCGAGGGTGTCCGCCGCGCGCACGGTGGGGGCGCGCACCTCGCGCACGCAGCCGCCGCCGAAGGTCGTCACCGCGAGCGTGAACGTCGCGCCGGCGGCCACCGTGTCGGGCAGCGCCACCGCCGCGTCCTGCTCCGCGAAGCGCACGAGCGCCGGCGCCGTGCGGGCGCCGGTGACGGCGACGGGCCCGTTCACGGGCGCGGCATCGCAGGCGGTCAGGCCGGCGAGGAGCGGGAGGAGGGCGAGACGGCGCATGGAGCTCCGGGGAGAGTGCTGCGTGCTGCGCGCGGCGTGCTGCGTGTGGCTCCGTGCCCTCGGCGGCCGACGTCGCACCCGGCCTGCACGAACTACGCGTTCGGCTACGGATGCTCCGGATGAGACGGATGAGACGGATGCTCCGGATCGCTCCATGGAGCGCACGGAGCGCCGCCGCCGCGAGGAGCGATCCGCAGGATCCGTCTCATCCGGAGCATCCGTAGCCCCCGGTTCACCGACCGGTGCCTGGCGCGACGGAGCCGTCAGCGCGCACGCACTCCCAGCCGCTCCAGCAGCCACGCATCCATCGGATCCGACTGCGCGGGCACGCGGAAGTGCCCCGTCTCCGGCACGATGATGACCTGCTTCGGCGCGGTGATGACGTTGTAGACCGAGTACGAGCTGGTCGGCGGCACGGTCGTGTCGTTGTAGCCCCACGCGTAGATGCCCGGGACCCGCAGCAGCCGCGCGAAGTTCACCGTGTCGTAGTACTTGAGCGTCTCCATCTTCTCGGGCTTCGCCTTCATGCCGACCGTGTCCTGGAACACGTGCGGCCAGCCGCCCGCGCGGCCGTGCAGGTAGCCGAAGTGGTCCGACATCGCCGGGTAGCTGGAGGCGATCGCCCGCACGCGCGGGTCGAGCACGCCGGCCATGATCGCCAGCGCGCCGCCCTGGCTGCCGCCCTGCACCACGTAGCGCGTCGAGTCCACCTGCGGCAGCGACATCAGGAAGTCGCCCGCGCGCACCACGCCCACCAGTACCCGCTTGTAGTAGTACAGGTCACGGTCCTCGATCCCCGCGCGCATGTAGTTCTGCAGCGCGGTCGCGCGCAGCTCGTTGTAGAGCAGCGAGTCGCGGTCGACCGGGATGCCGTGGATGCCGATGGCGAGGTGCACCACGCCGCGCCGCGCCGTCGACACGCTGGGGAAGTACGGCCGCACGCCGGCGCCCGGCACGACCAGCATCGCCGGGTACTTCCCGGGCTTCGTCGGCACCGAGAGCATCCCGTACAGCCGGCTGCCGACGCGCTGGTTCTGGAAGGAGACGTGGTAGACGTCCACCTCGGGCGTCGAGCGCTCCGGCAGCCGCGTCATCACGGGCGCCAGCGGCGTGCGCCGCGCGTCGGCGACCGCCTTCCGCCAGAACGCCTCGAAGTCGGCGGGCATCGGCGTCGTCGGGCGCAGCCGCTCGGGCGCGAAGCCGGCCGTCGCCATCGCCGTGTAGGTCACGCCGTCCAGCGCGATCGACGCGGTCGCGCGCAGGAAGCCCGGCTCGGCGAGCGCGCCGCGCAGCGTCGCCGCGCCGCCCGACAGGTCGAGCGTGTCGCGCCGCATCGCGGGCATCCGCTCGCGCGCCAGGTCCACGCGCACGCGCGCGCCCGCGATCGGACGCCCCGCGCGCACCAGCGCCACGCGGAAGCGCGCCGTGTCGCCGAGGGCGTACTTCCAGTCGGGGCGGTCGAGCGTGACGACGAGGTGGACGCTCGTGTCGGCGCCGGCCGGCGGGGCGGGGACCTGCGCGCGCGCGGCGGCGGGCAGCGTGAGCAGCAGCGCGACGGGAAGGCGAAGGCGCATGGAGCGGATCACCGGGAGGCGGCGGCGACGAGCGCGCGGTAGTGCGGCAGCAGCGCGTACAGGTTGTGGCCGGGGCAGGCGGTGGTGGCGAAGTCGCGGTGCGCGCCCAGCCGCGCGGCCGGGATGCCGAAGCGCCGCGCGAGCGCGGGCACCAGCACGTCCAGCGTGCGCCGCTGCGCGTCGGTCAGCGACTCGTTCTCGAAGTTCCCCTCGACGACGACCAGCAGGTGGCCGGTGGGATCGTACGACGTGTTCGTGTCGCCCACGTAGCGCCACTCGCGCCCCTCGACGACGGTGCCGTCGGTGGTGACGTAGAGGTGGTACGGCACGTCCGCCCATTTCTGCTTGACGCGCCCGTCCGCCAGCCGGTCCTCGCGCTGCGAGAACTGCTGCAGCGCGCGCAGCTTGTCGCCCGGCGTGCGCGCGGGCGCCTGCGCCACGCCGGTGTGGTGGATCGTGAGCCGGTCGGGGACGTGCGCCTTCATTGCCAGCACGGGCGGCGCTGCGTGCCACGCTGCGCGCGACAGGTACGGCAGCGTGGCCGGCACCACGGACGCGGGCGCGGCGGCGGGGCGCGCGTGGCAGCCCGCCAGCGCCGCGCACGTCGTGAGCAGGAGCGCGGCGCGGATCGAACGTCGGAGCATGCGAGGGGTGGTCTACGTCGTCGTCAGCTCGCGCGCGGCAGCACGAGGGTGAAGGTGCTGCCGGCGCCGAGCTCGCTCTCGACCGTCAGCTCGCCGCCCATGCCGCGGGCGAGGTCGCGGCTGATCGCGAGGCCGAGCCCGACGCCTTCCTGCGTGCGCGTGCGCGACGCGTCCACCTGCACGAACGGCTCGAACACCCGCTCGCGCTCCGCGGGCGCGATCCCGCGCCCGGTGTCGGAGACGTGGATCGCCACGCGGTCGGCGGCCGGCGTGCACCACATCGCGAGCCGCCCGCCCGGCTCCGTGAACTTGATGGCGTTCGAGAGCAGGTTGAGCACGATCTGCTGCACCTTCTCGCGGTCGGCGCGGAGCGCCAGCTGCGCCGGCTCGCACGGCGTCACGGTGAGCGACAGGCGGCGCGCGTCCAGCTGCGGCGACACCAGCGTCACGCACGTCGCCAGCGTCGCCGCCACGGGCACGTCGGCCACGTCGTAGCGCACCGCGCCGGCCTCCACGCGCGTGTAGTTCAGCACCTCGTTGATGAGGCCCAGCAGGTGGCGCTGGCTGGTCTGGATGCGCGCCAGCGCGGTGCGCTGCTCCTCCGTCACCGGCCCGTGGATGCCCAGCTCGATCAGCTCCGCGTAGCCGCCGATGGCGTTGAGCGGCGTGCGCAGCTCGTGGCTCATCACCGCGAGGAACTCGCTCTTCGCGCGATTGGCCGCCTCCGCGGTCGCCAGCGCCGCCTCCGCGTCGCGGCGCGCCCGCACGAGCTCCGTCACCTCGGTGGCGACGACGGCCATCGCGTACACCGCGCCCGTCTCGTCGCGCAGCGGCTGGTACACGATGTTGAAGAAGTGTTCCGTGTGCTGCCCCGTCCCCTGGGTGTCGAGGCGCGTCTGCTGCGCCGGCAGGCGGAGCGGCACGCCGCCGTCGTAGATGTGCTCGACCAGCTCGTAGATCCCCTGCCCCACGAGCTCGGGGAACGCCTCGCGCATCGAGCGGCCGACGACGTCCTCGCGGCGCTTCTTCACGATGGTGCACCAGGCGTCGTTCACGACGTCGTACACGTGCTCGCGCCCGCGCGCGATGTACATCGACACCGGCGCCTGCTCGATGATGCGCTCCAGGTGGTCGCGCGCCGCGTGCGCCCGCGCCAGCGCCGCCTGCTCGGCGCGCCGCAGCCGCGTGCGCTCGGAGACGTCGCTGAAGGTGATCGCCACCTCGTCGGGCGCGGCGCGCACCACCGACACGCGGAACGCCGTGTCGAGGCCGTCCTCGCCGTACTCCATCTCGGTCTGGTACGGCGCGCCGCGGTCCGCGACCGCCGCGTACGCCGCGAACAGCCCCGACGCCTCGGCGTGCGGGAAGAGCGTGCGCATGCGCTGGCCCGTGACGGTCGGCGCCGCGCCCGCCAGCAGCGCGTCCGCGGCCGGGTTGGCGTAGACGTACGCGAAGTCCTCGATCGCGCCGGCCGCGTCGCGGATCGCGCGCGCCAGCACGAAGCCGTCGGGCGAGCCGTCCTGCACCGCGCGGAAGCGCGCGAACTGCGCCTCGGACTCCGCGCGCGCGGCCCGCTCCGCCTCGAACAGGCGCGCGCGCTCCAGCGCCTGCGCGCACTGGTGCGCGACCGTCAGCGTGAGCGCGCGCGCGTCGTCGTCGAACACGCGCGGCGCGTCGTACGCGGCGCCCACCACGCCCAGCACGCGCCCGTCCACCACCAGCGGCGCGACGGCGTTGGCGTGGTGGCCCGTCGCCTCCAGCAGCGGCAGCACCGCCGGGAAGCGCGCCGCCCAGTCGTCGCGCGACGCCAGGAACACCGGCTCGCCCGTGCGCGCCACCGCGGCCAGCGGCACCGGCGCGTCGAGCGGGATGCGGCGCCAGGTCTCCTCCACGTCGGTCGGCATCGCGCCGGCGCGCATGATCTCGAGGTGCGCGCCGCCGGGCGCGCCGTCGGGCGCGAGCCGCGCGATCACCATGCCCACCGCCTGCAGCACCGCCGCGGCGTGCGCGACCACCGCCTGCGCCACCTCGTCCACCGTCGACGCCACCGCCAGCGCCGCCGACAGCGCCTGCAGCCGCTCCGCGCGGCGCGCCGTCGCCGCGAGCGCCGCCTCGGCGGCGTGGCGCGCGGTCACGTCCTCGTGCGTCAGCACCACCTGCTCCACCGCGCCCGCCGCGCCTCGCACGGGATACAGGTGCGCCTGCGTCCACAGCACGCGCCCGCGGCCGACGGCGTGCTCCATCTCGTAGCGCAGCGGCGGCATCGAGAGCGCCTCGCCCGCGAACGCGCGCCGGACCAGCGGCAGCACGCCCGCCGCCTCCAGCTGCGGGTCGGTGAGCACCGAGTAGTCGGGCGGCACGTCGGCCAGCGCCGCGCCCCACAGCCGCTCGAAGGCGGGGTTCACGGCCACGGGCCGCCCCGACGCGTCGTAGACCACGGTGCTGACGGGGCTCTGCGCGAACGCCGCCGCCAGCCGCGCGGCCAGCGCGTCGCGCTCGCGGGCGGCCGTCGCGGCGGTGACGCGCTCCGTGTCGTCGCGCACCGTCAGCACGGCGCCCAGCCGCTCGCCGCGCGGGCCCACCAGCGGGCGCGCGCTGCCGACCGCGTGCGCCTCGGTGCCATCGGGGCGCCGGATGCGCCAGCGCGCGTCCACCGTCGTCTCGCCGCGGCGCACCCCGCGCGCCCGCGGCAGCGCGTCGCTGGGGGAAGGCCGGCCGGACACGGGGAAGAGGCGGTAAGCGACGGGGGAAAGCACGGGCGGCACGGCCAGGGGAGCCGGCAGCGAGCCCGTGAACCAGGCGGCCAGGCCGGCCCCCGCGAATACCAGGACGGCGGCGGCCAGCGCTGAGGTGGCGCGCAGGCTGGTTCGCCACATCGGTGTTGCGCCCAGCAGCAGCG
>CBHYLO010000317.1:0-5795 GCA_966128675.1 uncultured bacterium
GAGATCGGCGACACGCGGCGGCTGGAGATCGTCGTGGACGTGCTCTCCAGCGACGCGGCGCGCGTGCAGCCGGGGATGCGCGTGCGGCTCGACGGGTGGGGCGCGGCGGACCAGCCGGCGGTCGTGGGCCGCGTGCGGCGCGTCGAGTCCGCGGCGACCACGCGCGTCTCCGCGCTCGGCGTCGACGAGCAGCGCGTCGACGTGCTGGTGGACGTGGACGACCCGCCCGCGCCGCTCGGCGACGGCTACCGCGTGGACGCGCGCATCGTGGTGTGGGAGCGCGACGGCGTGCTCACGCTCCCGGCGAGCGCGCTGGTGCGCGAGGGCGCCGGCTGGGCCGTCTTCGCGGTGGACGGGGGACGCGCCCGCCTGCGCCCGGTGGAGGTGGGGCAGATGGGCGGCGCGGCGGTCGAGGTGCGCGGCGGGCTGCGCGAGGGCGCGCGCGTCGTCGTCTTCCCCAGCGACCGGGTGCGCGCCGGGGCGCGCGTCGCGGCCCGATGAGGCGGTGTCGGGAGATGCCGGACAACTTCCACGCCCACGAGGTGTCAGCTTTCGTCGCACGGGACCGCACGCCCACGCGTTCGACCGGCGGCCCGGCCGCCGAGGAGCTCCCATCGTGACGTCCGCCGTCGCGCCGCCCGCGTCGCGGGCGGGTGACCCGCTGCACGAGGCGATCATCGACCTCGCCACCGACGCGATCCTCGTCACCGACGCGGACCAGCGCCTCGTGCTGTTCAACCACGGGGCCGAGGCGATGTTCGGCTACGCCGCGGCCGACGTGCTCGGCCAGCGGCTCGACGTGCTGCTGCCCGTGCGGGACGCCGCGCGCCATCGCGCGGTGCACGTGCCCGGCTTCGCCGCCTCGGGCGTCGTCGCGCGCCGCATGGGGGAGCGGCGCTCCGTCTACGGCCGCCGCCGCGACGGCACGGAGTTCCCCGCGGAGGTCGCGATCTCGCACTCCGTGGTGGACGGGCAGGCGCGCTACTCCGCGATCGTGCGCGACGTGTCCGAGCGCCACGCACACGAGGCCGCGCTGCGGGAGAGCGAGCTGCGCTACCGCATGCTCGTCGAGAGCGCGCAGGACGGCATCTTCACCTGCGGCGCGGACGACCGCGTGGTGCTTGCCAACGCGGCGTTCGCGGCGATGTGCGGCCGGGAGCCCGA
This sequence comes from uncultured bacterium, assembly GCA_966128675.1. Classification (GTDB taxonomy): domain Bacteria; phylum Gemmatimonadota; class Gemmatimonadetes; order Gemmatimonadales; family Gemmatimonadaceae; genus Roseisolibacter. Next base: position 1,165 of record CBHYLO010000317.1, read on the forward strand.
ATCGCTGCCCGGCACCCCGGTCGCCGAGCTGCTCGCGTCCGAGGACCTGGCGGCGGCGCCGCTGCGCCGGCGGGAGCTGGCGCGCGCCGGCGGCCGGCTGCGGACGGAGCGCACGCTGCAGCGGCCGGACGGCACGCGGCTGCACGTGGAGGTGGGCGTGACGCGGCTCGCCACCGGCGAGGTGCAGTGCGTGGTGCACGACGTCACCGAGCGCCGGCGGCTGGAGGACGAGCTGCGCGCGAGCGAGCAGCGCTTCCACGGCATCTTCGACTCGGCGTTCCAGTTCATCGGGCTGCTCGCGCCCGACGGCACGCTGCTGGAGGCGAACCAGGCGGCGCTGGCGTTCAGCGGCCTCACCGCCGACCAGGTGATCGGGCGCCCGTTCTGGGCGACGCGCTTCTGGGCCAGCTCCGACACCGAGCGCTGGCGCCTGCGCGAGGCCATCGCCGCCGCGGCGCGCGGTGCGTTCGTGCGCTACGAGACCGAGCACGTGGGCGCGGACGGGCAGGTGATCGCCGTCGACTTCTCGCTGAAGCCCGTGCACGACGCCGAGGGCCGCGTGACGCTCCTGATCCCCGAGGGGCGCGACATCACGGAGGCCAAGCGCACCGCGGCGCTGCTGCGCGAGAGCGAGGAGACGTTCCGCAGCGCCTTCGAGCACTCCGGCATCGGCATGGCGCTGGTGGGCCTGGACGGCCGCTGGCACCGCGTGAATCGCGCCCTCTGCCAGATCATGGGCTACGACGAGGCGGAGCTGCTCGCGCGCACCTTCCAGGACATCACGCACCCGGAGGACCTGGACGCGGACCTGGACCTCGCGCGCGAGCTGATCGACGGCGAGCGCGCGTCGTACCAGCTGGACAAGCGCTACGTGCGCCGGGACGGGCAGGTCGTGTGGGCGCGGCTCAACTGCTCGCTCGTGCGCGACGACGACGGCGCGCCGCGGTTCTTCGTGTCGCAGGTGCAGGACGTCACCGCGCGGCGGGCGCTCGACCTCGAGCTGGAGCGCCAGCGCGCGGAGCTCGCGCGCTCCAACGCGGAGCTGGAGCAGTTCGCGTACGTGGCGAGCCACGACCTCAAGGAGCCGCTGCGCGCGATCGCCAGCTACACGCAGCTGCTGGGCGAGCGCTACGCCGACCGGCTGGACGCGCGCGCGCGGCGGTACATCGGGCACGCGGTCGACGGCGCGACGCGCATGAGCGCGCTCGTGGACGACCTGCTGGCGCTGTCGCGCGTGGGCACGACGGGCGAGCCGTTCGCGCCCGTGCAGCTGGACGCCGTGCTGGCGGAGACGCTGCACGCCATGCGGGCCACGATCGCGGAGTCCGGCGGCGCGGTGACGAGCGATCCGCTGCCGTGCGTGACGGGCGACGCGGCGCAGCTGCGGCAGGTGCTGCAGAACCTCGTCGGCAACGCGCTGAAGTTCCGCCGGCCCGGCGTGCCGCCGCGCGTGCACGTCTCGGCGGCGGCGGAGCGCGGGCAGTGGACGATCACCGTGCGCGACAACGGCATCGGCATCGACCCGCGGTTCGCGGAGCTCGTGTTCGAGGTGTTCCGGCGGCTGCACACGCGCGACGAGTACCCGGGCACCGGCATCGGCCTGGCCATCTGCCGCAAGGCCGTGGAGCGCCACGGCGGCCGGATCTGGGTGGAGGCGGCGCCCGACGGCGGCTCGGCGTTCCGGTTCACGCTGCCGCGCGAGGCGCGGCGGCCGCAGGCGCGGGGGGAGGCATGATGGTGGACGCGACGACGCGCGTGCCGCGCCCGCGCGACGACGAGGCGGTCGACGCGCCGGCGCGCGATCCCGCGGCTCCGCACCGGCGGCGCGCGGTGGTGCTGCTGGTCGAGGACGACGACGCCGACGCCGACCTGGCGCGCGAGGCGCTCGCCGAGAGCTCGCTCGCGACCGAGCTGCACGTCGTCATCGACGGCGCGTCGGCGCTCGCGTTCCTGCGGCGCTCGGGCGCGCACGCGGACGCGCCCGTGCCGGATCTGGTGCTGCTCGACCTCAACATGCCCGGGCTCGACGGGCGCGCCGTGCTGGCCGAGGTGAAGCGCGACCCCGCGCTGCGCGACATCCCGGTGGTCGTCCTCAGCAGCTCGGCGTCGCCGCGCGACGTCGCGAGCGCGTACGCGCTCTCGGCCAACTGCTACGTCACGAAGCCCGTCGGGCTGACGTCGTACCTCGCGACGATCCGCGCGATCGAGCGCTTCTGGCTCGGCGTCGCGACGACGCCGCGCGCCACCTAGGCCACCGACGCCTCGCGAGGCATCCCCATGTCCCTGGACGGGAGCACCGGACCGACGATGACCGCCATGCCCGCGCCGCACCTGACGCCGGAGCACGACGCGCGCGGCGTGACCCGCGTGCTCGTGGTCGAGGACAACGCCGCCGACGCCGAGCTGGTGGCCGACTACCTGGACGGGGCGGCGGCGGGCGAGGCGCCGACGGCGATCGAGTGCGCCGACCGGCTGGCCGCCGCGCTGGCGCGGGTCGCGCGCGAGCGCTTCGACGTCGTGCTGCTGGACCTCTCGCTGCCGGACGCGCAGGGGCTGGAGGGCGTGGCGGCGCTCACGGCGGCGGCGCCCGACGTGCCGGTCGTCGTGATGACCGGGCTCGCGGACGACGACGTCGCGCTGGCGGCGCTGCACGCGGGCGCGCAGGACTACCTGATCAAGGGCGAGGACGGCGGCCGCGTGGTGCGGCGCGCGGTGCGCTACGCGGTGGAGCGCCACCGGCTGCGGCGGGAGCGCGAGGCGCTGCTGGCGCGCGAGCGCGCCGCGCGCGCGGACGCGGAGCGCGCCGCACGGCTGCGCGACGAGGTGCTCGGCATCGTCTCGCACGACCTCCGCAGCCCGCTCGGCACGATCGTCATGTCGGCGCACGCGCTGGCGGAGGCGGGCGCGTCGGGCGTCGTGGAGCGTGCGGACCTGGTCGGCATCATCGTGCGATCGGCCGAGTGGGCGCTGCGCGTGATCCGCGACCTGCTCGACGTGACGGCCATCGAGGCCGGGCGCCTGCGCATCCACCGCGAGCCGATGACGGTGCAGGCGATCGCCGACATGGTGCGCTCGCTGTTCGAGGTGCCCGCGCAGGCCGCGGGCGTCCGGCTCGACATCGACATCGGCGACGCGCCGCGCTGGATCGAGGCCGACGTCGACCGCACCGTGCAGGCGGTGGGCAACCTGGTGTCGAACGCGATCGCGTTCACGCCGCGCGGCGGGCGCGTGTCGCTCACCGTCGCGCGCGCCGCGGGGCCCGACGCGGCGGTGGCGTTCCGCGTGGCGGACACGGGGCCGGGCATCCCGCCGGAGCAGCTGCCGCACCTGTTCGACCGGTTCTGGCAGGCGCGCACGTCGCGCCGCGCCGGGGCCGGGTTGGGGCTCGCGATCGCGCACGGGATCGCGGAAGGACACGGCGGACGGATCGACGTCGAGAGCACGCCGGGCGCCGGCAGCGTGTTCACGCTGATCCTTCCCGCGGGGACCTGATCGCGACGCGCCGGCTTCCGAACCCTCCGCACGCGAGGTGCGCGAGATGACGACCCGACCGAGGACCACATCCGACACGCCCGCGGAGCCGCTGCGGGCGGTGGGCGCCGCGCTGGCCGCGCGCCCCTACGCGCGCCGCGGCGTGTCCACGCGCGAGGTGCCGATCCGCGTGCTGCTGGTGGACGACCACGAGGTGCTGCGCGCCGGCGTCCGCGCGCTGCTGGCCTCCGCGCCGGACGTCGAGGTGGTCGGCGACGCGGCCGGCGGCGTGGAGGCCGTGCGCGTGGCCGAGCGCCTGCTGCCGGAGGTCGTGCTGATGGACCTCGACATGCCGGGGGGCGACGGCCGCGAGGCGACGCGCGCGCTGTGCGCGCTGCCGCGCCCGCCGCGCGTGCTGATCCTCAGCATGCACACCGAGGAGGAGCGGCTGATCCCGCTGCTGGAGCTGGGCGCCAGCGGCTACCTCGCCAAGGACGTGGCCGAGCGGGAGCTGGTCGAGGCGATCCGCGTGGTGGCGGGCGGGGACATCTACGTGCGGCCGCACGTCGCGCGGCTGCTCGCGACCACGCTGCGCGGCCGCGCGCAGCCCGACGCCCGGCGGCAGGCGTTCGAGACGCTGAGCGACCGCGAGCGGACGGTCGTGCGCCTGATCGCCGAGGGCTACAACGGCCCCGAGATCGGGCAGCAGCTCGGCATCAGCCCGAAGACCGTCGACACGTACAAGCAGCGCGTGGAGGAGAAGCTCGGCATCGCGCACCGCACCGAGTACGTGCGCCTGGCGCTCGCGCTGGACCTGATCCGCAAGTGATCGCGTTCGGCGGAGCTGCGAACGGCATTGCAAGGAAGAGCTCTGGAGAGGTCGGAACCGCGAACGGCATGTGCAGGGAAGAAGTCCGATAGCGGCTTTGACAAGAGCGGAGGGCTCCGGTGGCGCGCGAGATTCCTCGCCCCCACGCGGAGCCCTCCGCACTTATCAGATCTTCTTCAGATCGCTTCCTTGCAAAGGCCGTTGCTCTGCGGGGCCGGCGGGCCGGCGCCTCCACGCGCGCGAAACGGGGCGCCCGTGGGCGCCCCGCTCCGGGTCGTGGTGGTGCTGGAAGGTCAGAAGGCGACGCCGCCCTCGACCATGAAGCCCTTGA
>CBHYLO010000318.1:0-5786 GCA_966128675.1 uncultured bacterium
GCCAGCTCCTCGCGCGCGATGTCGGCGAAGACGTAGCGGCGGCCCGCCGTCGCGGCGGCGAGCGGATCGCCCACCGCCGTCACGTACTGGTCGGTGTCGGTGCGGCGTGCGTAGTCGGGCGTGACGCGCAGGCGCACCGCGGGCGACGGCCGCATGTCGAGCGAGAGGCCGACGCCGCGGCCGCGCCGCCCGGTCGAGTCGCCGTCGGCCGCGAGCGAGAGGCCGAGCACCGCCGGCCGGCGCGAGTCGCTGGTGACGTCGAGCGTCGTGCTCCAGCGCGCGGGCACGTGCACGAGCGGGCCGCCGCGCGTCAGCCGGTCGTCGGCCGCCGCGAGCGACTGCGAGAAGAAGGCGTCCACGCGCCAGAAGCTGCGCAGCGTCCCGCCCGCTCCGAGCGCCGCGCGGCTGGTGACGCGGTCGCCGGCGAAGTTGAGGCCGTGCGTGTAGTAGGCGTTCACCGCGTGGTCGCGGAACAGCCGCGCGATCCCCTGCGTGCCGATGCGGTTCTCGCGGTACGTCACGACGTTCGAGAGCGTGCGGCGGTCCGCGCGCTGCCCGAACCCGAGGTCGTTGGTCTCGAAGCCGGGCGTCGTCTCCTCGAACGTCGTGGAGCCCAGCCAGTGGCGGCCGCCCGTGCGCGCGAGGGTGAGCGCGGTGAAGCGGCCCGCGAGCGCCGTGCGCGTGGTGTCGAGCGCGAGGTGGTCGGCGTCCGCGCGCTGGAACAGGCGGTACGGCGCGCGCTGCAGGCGCGTAATCGCCGCGGTGCTCCCCTCGACGCGCGTGCCCGCCGTGACGCCGCTCAGCGTCCACGTGCGGTCGTCCCACGCGTGCTGGAAGTCGAGGCCCGCGACCGCCGCGCGCTCCGGCAGCAGCGGCGCGAGCGCGGGCGCGTCGAGGGCGCGCGCGACGATCGTCCCCACCGCGCCGATGGCGGTGTTGCCGCCGCGCAGGTCGCGGCGCAGGCGCGCGATGCCGTAGCCGCTCGTGGGCTCGACGGGGGCGCGGCGCGTCTCGCCGGTGGCGTTCACGTAGCGCGCCTCCTGCTCGCGGGTCGCGGCGCCGAGCACGCCCACCGACCAGCCGCCGGGCGTCTTGCCGCTGACCTTCGCCGCCGCCAGGATCGGCGTCTGCGTCGGCGCCTCGGCCCACCGCACGTCGCTGCCCGCGAGGCGCAGCGCCGGCGCGCGCCCGAGCCGCCGCGTGTAGAAGAAGGTCGGGCGGTCGTCGTCGTTGAACGTCACCGTGCCGCCGAAGCGGAAGACGTCCGTCCCCTCGAGGAAGAACGGGCGCCGCTCGGGGAAGAAGACCTCGAACGCGCTCAGGTTCACGACCGCGGGATCGGCCTCGACCTGCCCGAAGTCGGGGTTGAAGGTCGCGCTCAGCGTCAGGTTGCGCGGCAGCCGGTAGCGCAGGTCGAGCCCCACCGCGGCCTCGCCGTCGCTCGGGTCGTGCAGCGGGTTCGCGGGCTGCGCGGGGCTCTGCGTGGACTGCACGCGCACGTACGGCACGAGCTCCAGCCGCCCCGGCTCGCCGAGGGAGTCGAGCCCCGCGAGCGTGCCCATGACCGAGACGATCGCGGGCTTGTCGGGCGGCGTGGGCGACCAGTACGAGCGCTCGCCCTTGCGCGCGATCTCGCGCGCGAAGTTGATGCCCCACACCTGCGCGCGGCCGTCGGCGCGCACGCTGTAGCGCAGCTGCGAGAGCGGGATGCGGAACTCCGCGATCCAGCCGAGCGAGTCGATGGTCGACGCGCCCTCCCACACGGCGTCCCAGTTGGCGTCGCGCTGCGTGTCGTCGAAGATGAAGCCGTCGGACTGCACGCCGCGCGGGCTGAGCGAGAAGCGGAACGCGGTGCGCCGGTCGTGGTAGCTGTCGATCGCGACGTGCGCCCAGTCGGTGTAGATGCCGCCCGCGTCGCGGCGCGCGAGCGTGCGCGCGATGGAGTCGGGACGGCTATCGTACAGCCGGTAGCCGACGTAGAGCGCGGTGCGGTCGTAGAGCACGCGCACCTCGGAGCGCTCGGTGGCCGGCGCGCCGGCGGTCGGCACGGCCTGCACGAAGCCGTCGGCGACCTGCGCGCGCGCCCACGCCGCCTCGTCCAGCCGTCCGTCGATCCGCGGGGCCGCCGACGTGGGCGCGGCGACGAGCACGCGCTCGGGCGCCTGGGCAGGCGTCTGGGCGTGGACGGCGGGCGCGGGAAGCGCGAGGGCGAGCGCCAGGGGGAGGTGGCGCGTCATCACGCGGCGAGCGGGCATGGGCGGGGGCGAGCGGGCGAGCGGGCGGGCGGACGTGCGGCGGCGGACGGCGCGGAAGTTGACCGGCGTCCCCCGGAATGACGAGGGGCCCGCCGTCAGAGCGCCGTTCCCTTCAGCGCGCGCCGGTCCAGAGCACCAGCGTCCCGCAGCGCGCCGTCGGCCCGCCGAGCTCCGCGGGCACGTTGGCCGGCGAGTAGGCCTCGACGGCGATGATCTGCCGCGTGTTGAACGAGTCCAGCTCGGGCGCCGGCATGGTGGGGATGCCCGGCGCGTGGCCGTAGATGCGGATGCCGTCGACGTAGATCTGCGCCCAGCAGCCGCGCGGGCTGCGCGGGTCGAACGGGTCGGCGGGCGGCAGGTCGCCGGTCGCCGGCCCGCGGCCGCCGGACGCGTACGCGCGCCCGGTGCGCGGGTTGGGCACCAGCCGGAACCCCGGCAGGCGCTTGCGCACGACCGCGCTGAACGGCAGGTCCCCCTCGCGCGCCAGCTCGTCGGGACCGAGGAAGAAGCCCAGCCCGAAGGCGCGGCGCTCCTCGAAGCGCTCCAGGCGGCGCAGCGTCCCGCGGTCGACCACGGCCACGTTGGGCAGTCGTTGCGGCAGGGCGCGCAGCGCGACGTCGCGCCGCGCCGAGTCGCCCGCGGCGAGCGTCACGTCCACGCCGGACGGCAGGAAGCCCAGGCGCCGCACCACCAGCCGGTGCGTGCCGGCCGGCAGCGCGGGCAGCCGGAACGCGCCCACGCTGTCGGTGCGCACGCTGCGTGCGAGCGCCGGCACGAGCACCTCGGCGTCCGCGACGGCCGCCGAGTCGACGGCGGCCGTCACGCGCCCCACGACGACGCCCTCCTGCGCGGCCAGCGGGGCGGCGGCGAGGAGGGCGGCGAGCAGTCCGGAGAGGCGCATGTCCCCATGTGCGCCCCGCCGCACGGGCGCGCAAGGCGCCGCCGGCGGAGCGAACGGGTCGTTCACAGCGGCATCACACCTCCGCCATCGCCTCCTCGCGCTCCTTCGCGTGCTCGGCGATGACCTTCGTCGCCACCTCGCCCGGCACCTGCTCGTAGCCGTGGAAGCGCCGCGCGTACGTCGCGTGGCCGTGCGTCAGCGACGAGAGGTTGGTCGCGTACAGGTGCAGCTCGGCCTGCGGCACCACGGCGCGCACCGTCGTCCCGTGGCCGTCCTCGGCCGAGTCGGTGCCGAGGATCTGCCCGCGGCGCCCGGAGAGGTCGCCCATCACGTCGCCCAGGTACGCGTCGGGCGTCGTGACCTCGATCAGGTCGAGCGGCTCCAGCAGCACCGGGCGGCACTTCGACGCCACCGCGCGGAAGCCGAGGATGCCGGCCATCTTGAACGCCTGCTCGCTCGAGTCCACCGAGTGGTACGAGCCGTCGTACAGCTCGACGCGGAAGTCGACGAGCGGGCAGCCCGCGAGCACGCCGCGCACGGCGGCCTCCTGGATCCCCTTGTCGACCGCGGGGATGAACTTGGACGGGATCGCGCCGCCGACGATCTCGTCGGCGAACAGGTAGCCCTCGCCGCGCGGCAGCGGGGACATCTTGATCCAGCAGTCGCCGAACTGGCCCTTGCCGCCCGTCTGCTTCTTGTGGCGGCCCTGCCCCTTCTCGCTCGCGGTGATGGTCTCGCGGTAGGCGATCTTCGGCCGCGTGAGGTCGCCGCCGACGCCGTACTTCCGGCGCAGCCGCGCGAGCGCGATCTCGAGGTGCCGCTCGCCCATGCCGGCGACCACCGTCTCGTGCGTCTCGGGCACGTACTGCACGGTGAACGTCGGGTCCTCGTCGTGCAGGCGGTGCAGCCCGCTCTGCATCTTCTCCTCGGCGTCGCGGCTCTGCGCGTGCACCGCGAAGTGCACCAGCGGCTCGGGGAAGCGGATCTGCGGCAGGCGGACGGGGTGCTCGCGCGTGGAGATCGTGTCGTTCGTGTGCGTGTTGCGCAGCTTGGCCACGCAGCCGATGTCGCCCGCGTGCAGGCGATTGACCTCGACGCGCTCGCGGCCGCACGGGATGCAGAGGTGGTTCAGCTTCTCGACGCCGTCGCGCGTCGCGTTGAACACCTCCTGCCCGTTGGCGACGCTGCCCTGCAGGATGCGGAAGTACGACACGTCGCCGACGTGGGGCTCCGCGTGCGTCTTGAACACGAGCGCCGCGAACGGCTTGTCGTCCTCGGCGTGGATCTCGACCGTCTGACTGCCCTCGGCGCCGGTGAAGGCGTGCAGCTCCTCCATCTCCCAGGCGGAGGGCATGAGCTGCGCGATCTCGGTGAGCAGCGCGCGCACGCCGATCATGCTGTCGCTGGAGACGCAGAAGAGCGGGAAGAGGTCCTCGCGCTTCATCGCCTCCTTCATGCCGGCGATGGCCTCGTCGCGGCCGATCTCGGCGCCCTCGAGGTAGCGCTCCAGCAGCGCGTCGTCGGTGGCGCTGATGGCCTCGATCAGCTCCTCGCGGTACTGGTCGAAGCGCGGCTGCGCCTCGGCGGGGATGTCGGTCTCCTCGTACTCGCCGCTCTTCGTGCCCTGCTTGTAGACGTAGGCCTTCTTGGTGAAGAGGTTCATCACGCCCTTGAAGGCCGCGCCCTCGCCCAGCGGCACCTCGACGGGGACGACCTTGCTCGTCAGGCGCGTCTTGATCTGGCGGTAGATGGCGTCGAAGTCGGCGTGCTCCTTGTCCATCATGGTGACGACGAAGAGCACGGGGTCGGCGCGGCGCACGGCCTCGCGGAACATCTTCTCGGTCCCGACCTCCACGCCGGTCGTCGCGCCGACGACGACGAGGGCGCCGTCGGCCGCGGCAAGACCCGCGATCGCGTCGCCCTGGAAGTCGAGATAGCCCGGCGTGTCGAGCAGGTTGATCTTGCACCCCTCCCACTCGGCGTAGGCGCAGCCGAGGGTGATGGAGAAGCCGCGCTCCGCCTCCTCGGGGGTGAAGTCGGTGAGCGCGGTGCCGTCCTTCACCGCGCCGTGCCGCTTGCTCGCACCGGCGGCGAACACCATCGCGTCCACGAGGCTCGTCTTGCCGCTGGCCCCGTGGCCGACTACCGCCACGTTGCGGATCTCCCTGCTGCCGTACTCTCTCATCGCCCGTTCTCCCCGGAGAGTGACGTGAGCCGCCGGACGGGCGCGACGCGGGCGAGCCGTGGGACGCCTGGTCCCGTGCATCGCGTCGCGCCCTCCCGGGGCGTTGAGCGACGCCGGGCGGGTGGTGGGCGACGGCCTGCCGGACCCCGTCCGGACTCGCCGCCAGGCGAAAACGCCGCCCCCATCCCGCGCCCGCGCCGCACGTGCGTGGAGCTTCGTGGAGCATCCGCACGGGCGCGGGGCGCCGCAAGTGGGGGTCTCCCGCAGGTGGGCGTGGGGAATGCACGAGGCGGCCAGGAAAGGAACGAAGCGGCGGAGGACGGAACAGCGGAGGACGGAACGGCGGAACACGATGGAGCGTGAAACGAAAAGACGGACCCTTCGCGCTTGACGCGTCAAGCCGAGAGGTCCGCCTCTCCGTTTCACGCCGTATCGTCGTCCGCTT
>CBHYLO010000319.1:0-5766 GCA_966128675.1 uncultured bacterium
CGGCCGCCGCCGCACCCACCGACAGCGCCGCGCCGGCGCGGCGCGTGCGCGCGGGCGAGGGGACGCTGCGCGGGACGGTGGTCGCGACCGCCGGCGGCCGCCCGCTGGAGGGCGCGCTGGTGAGCATCGCCGGCAGCGCGCAGACCCGCACCGACGCGACCGGCGCGTGGACGCTCGCCAACGTGCCGTACGGCACGCGGCTGCTGGAGGTGCGCGCGGTCGGCTTCTTCCCCGAGCGCCGCCCGGTGGACGTCGTGCAGGGCAGCGCGCCGCTGCGGCTCTCGCTGCAGACGATGCAGGCGGTGCTCGACGCGGTGAAGGTCACCGCGCGCTACAGCGAGGGGCTGGCGGGCTTCGAGCAGCGGCGCCGCACGGGCCCGGGGCGCTACATGACCGCCGAGGACGTCGCGCGGCGCCTGGTGATCCAGACGTCGGACCTGTTCAAGAACATGAGCGGCGTGCGCCTGGAGGGCGACTCGATCCTCATGCGCGGGCCGTTCGGCGACTGCACGCCGGGCTTCTTCATCGACGGCCACTACTTCGACACGCTCGACCGCCTGGAGTTCGACAACTTCGCGGCGCCCGACCGCATCCGCGGCATCGAGATCTACACCGACGCGTCGGTGCCGGCGCAGTTCCGCCGGCTGCCCGGCGCCGCGAACGGCGACGCCGCGCCCTGCGGCAGCATCGTGATCTGGACGCGCTGAGCGCGCGCCGGGGTTCCGCGCCCTATTGGAACTGCGCGCGGAACTCCTCGAACCGCTCGCGCAGCGCCGCGAGCTCCGCGCGCAGCCCGTCCACCGTGCGCTCCAGCGCGGCGACGCGGTCGTCCTCCGCCGGTGCGGACGCGCGCGCCGTCTGCGCCTCGTCCGTCGCGCTGCTGGCAGCAGGTTCGCCGGCCTGGGCCTCGCCGGCCATGAGGTGCGCGTAGCGGACCTCCTTCTGCCCGGGGCGGCGCGCCAGGCGCGCGACCAGCGCCTCGGGCTCGCGCGCGATGAGCGCGTCGAGCGTCGCCTCGACGTCGGGGATCCCCGCGAACTCCGCCAGGCGCGCGGTGCGCGTGTGCAGCTCGCCCGCCGTCTGCGCCCCGCGCAGCATCAGCACGCCGAGCACCGCCAGCTCGCGCGCGTCCAGGTTCAGCGCGTCGGCCAGCAGGTGCTGGTGCTTCGTGACGCGCGAGCCCATCGGCTGGATCGCGCGCAGCAGGTTGCGGCGGCGCAGCGCGGTGACGGCCTGCGACACCTGCTCCTCGTCGAGCCGCATGATGGGATCGCGGTTCGACGTCTGGTTGCAGGCGGCGGTCAGCCCGCTGAGCGAGAGCGGATAGACGTCGGGCGTCGTGACGGCCTTCTCGATGAGGGCGCCGAGGACGCGCACCTCGACGTCGGCGAGCGGGGGCTGGAGCATGGGCGGAGGATGGGCGTCGTCGGTCAGGGAGCGGGCTGCGACGCGAGCGCGAGCACCTGCCCGGGCGACAGGCCGCGCGCGCGCAGCTCGCGAATCGACAGTGCCTGGTGCCGCTTCGCCAGCCGGCGCCCCTCGGCGTCGCGCACGAGCGGCAGGTGGCGCCAGTCGGGCGGCGTGGCGCCGAGCGCGCGATAGACGAGCAGCTGCCGCGCGGTGGAGCGCAGCAGGTCCTCGCCGCGCACCACCTCCGTGATCCCCATCGCGACGTCGTCGGCGACGACCGCGAGCTCGTAGGCGGGCACGTCGTCCTTGCGCCAGACCACGAAGTCGCCGAAGTCGACGCCGGCGGTGAACGCCTGCGGCCCGCGGATCGCGTCGGTGAAGCGCACGACCTCGCCGTCGGGGACGCGGAAGCGCCAGACGACGCCCGCCGGCGACGCGGCGTCGCGGCCCGCGTCGGCGGCCGGGCGCAGCTCCGGCGGGAACACCGGCTCGCTCCCCTCCTCGTCCTCGTGCGGCGCGTGGGCGGCGTCGCGCAGCTCCTTTCGCGACACGTGGCTGGGATAGACGAGCCCCGCGTCGCGCAGCGCGCGCCAGGTCGCCTCGTACACCGCGCGCCGCCGCGACTGGTAGACCGGCCCCTCGGTCCAGCGCACGCCGAGCCACGTCAGGTCCTCGATCGCGCGCGCGGTCCACGCGTCGCGGCTGCGCAGCGGGTCCAGGTCCTCGATGCGCAGCACGAGCGCGCCGCCCGCGTCCGCCGCCCGCCGCCACGCCGCGACGAAGGTGCGCGCGTGGCCGACGTGCATGTCGCCGGTGGGCGTGGGCGCGAGGCGGCCGCGGTACGTCATGCGGCCCGGGCGGCAGGGCGGGGCTCGGAGGACATCGTCCGCGAAGCTAGTCGGTCGTCGCCGGGTTAGCTTGGGGCATGCTTCCGACCGAACACCGCGACGGCGACGTCGATGCGCGCCTCGACGCCGTGTGCGCCGAAGGCTGGGCGATCTGGGAGCGGTTCGACCGCGAGGTGCGCGAGCCGGGCTTCCATCCGTTCGTCGCGGCCGACTACGACGTCGTGCGCGCCGCGCTGCAGCGGCTCGCCGCGCGGCGGCCCGCGCCCGGCCGCCGCTTCCTCGAGTGGGGCTCGGCCTCGGGCATCATCACCGTCATGGCCGACATCGTCGGCTTCGACGCGTGCGGGATCGAGCTCGACGCCGGGCTCGTGGACACGGCGCGCGCGCTCGCCGCGCGCCACGGCTCGCGCGCCCGCTTCGTCGCGGGGAGCTTCCTCCCCACCGGCTACCGCTGGCGCGCGCGCGACGGCGACACGCGCAAGGGCACCATCGGCGACGGGCCGTCGGGCTACCTGCAGCTCGGCCACGCGCTCGACGACTTCGACGTCGTGTTCGGCTATCCGTGGGGCGGCGAGACGGAGCTGATGCACGACGTGATGCGCCAGTACGGCAGCCCCGACGCGCTCCTCCTGCTCCACGACACCAACCTCGGCGTGCGCGCCTTCCGCGGCGGGCGCGAGGTCACGGACGTGCGCTGAGGGCGCGCGGCGTCGCCGGCACGGCCGTCGCGACGTCGATCACGTCGTCGCCCGGCTCGACGTCGATCAGCAGGTGGCGCGGATCGAGCCCCGCGCGCGCGGGGCGCGAGGGCACGGTCACGACGATGCGCTGCGCCCCGGCGCGCACGCGGTGCAGGCGCCGGTACAGCGGCGCGCCCGGCTGCCCGCCGCGCCCCGCCGCGAGGACGCCGACCTCCACGAGGTCGTCCATCGGCAGCTCCGTCTCGACGCCCACGCTGTCGACCACCACTTTGCGCGCCTTCACGTCCAGCGTGACCCGCCACGCGCCGTCGGCCGTCGGCTCGGCCGTCGCGCGCTCGGTCGCGAGCTGCCAGTACGCGTTGCGCTCGAACAGGTCGGCGAGCAGCGGGTGGAGCGAGTCGGGCGCGACCGCGCGCAGCTCGCGGTACAGGTCGAGCGACGTGGGCAGCGGCGCCGCGCCGTCGCCGAAGCGCTCGACGAGGCGGCGCAGCGCGCCGGTCACGCGCGCCTCGCCGACGTACTCGCGCACCGCGAGCATCGCGAACGGCCCCTTGCGATAGGCGATGAAGCGGTCGTACGACCGCAGCAGCGGCTGGCCGGCGCGCGCGCGCGGACTCAGGTACGACTCGCGCATCATCGCCAGCAGCCGGTCCACGTGCGCGCGCCCGTACGTCTGCTCCACCACGCCCAGCGCCGAGTACCACGCCAGGCTCTCGGTCAGCAGCGGGGCGCCCTGCACGACGGCGGGCATCAGCTGGTTGCCCCACCACTGGTGCGCGACCTCGTGCGCCACCACCGCGAACGCGAAGTCGATGTCGCGCGGGTCGGCGTCGGGGTTCAGGATCGCGAAGCCCTCCTGGAACCACATGTTGATGGGCGAGCCGTGCAGGCTCACCGACCGCCCCGGCCGCTCGACGAGGCGCAGCTGGCCGTAGGGATACGGGCCGAAGCGCGCCGTGTTGTAGTCCAGCGACGCGCGCATGCTGCGCAGCATGCGCTGCACGTTCCGCGTGTGCGTCGGGTGGTGCAGCACCTGGAGCGCGACGGGCCGCGCCGGCGTGCCCGCGGGCGCGCGCCATTCGCCCTCGTCCACCGCGTACGCGGCCGAGTGGATCGCGAGCTCGTTGCGGATCGGGACGTCGGTCGCGTAGTGGAACCAGCGGCGCCCACCCGCGGTCCACGTCCGCCGCAGCGCGCCCGGCGCGACGGCCACCTGGTCCGCGTCGGTGCCGACGACGGCGTCGACGGTGATGCGCTCGGCGCCCGTCAGGTCGCGACGCGCCGCCTCGTCCTCCAGCGCGCGCACCGCGGGCCGCGGCGGCAGCCCCTGCGCGCGCCGCTCGCCCGCGCCGCTCAGCGCGCGCTCCGGCTGGTAGCCGATCGCGGGCAGCCACTCCGACAGCGCCAGGTACGTCGCCCTCGGCGCCACCGCGCCGTCGACGCCGGCGCTCGCGAAGCCGCGAGGACGGTGGCGCACGGCGAAGTCCAGGCGCAGCGAGTCGCCGGGCTGCAGCGGCGCGGCCAGCACGTACACGCGATGGCCCAGGGTGTCGTCCACGAGGGCGCGCGTCGCGGGACGATCGAAGCGCATCGCGCCCGTCTCCACGCCCATCGCGGTCGCGACGTGCACGCTGTCGATCGCCACGCCGCTCGCGTTCACCAGGCGGTAGCTGCCGTCGATCTCCGCCGCGCGCTCGCGCGGATGCAACTCGACGCGCAGGCGGACGCCCGCGAGCCGCGGCTGCGGCACGCCCTCGAAGCGGCCGTACAGCCGCTCGTACGCGACGCGGCGCGCGATCGCGTCGTCGCCGGTGCGCGGCGCACGCGTCACGGCGGTGCCGTGCAGGACGACGCCGCCCGCCGCGAGCACGAGCGCCGTCGCCGCCGCCGCGGTCGCCGCGACGGGGCGCGTGAAGCGACGCCGCGCGAGCCGCAGGCGCGCCGCGAGGCCGCGCTCCGTGCCGCGCACCCAGAGCAGCCGCGTGACGACGGCCAGCAGCAGCGCCCACGCCGCCCAGTACAGCCGGAACCAGAGCACCGGCACGAGCGTCGGCCCGAAGCCGCGCAGGTCCGAGTACGACCATCCCGGATCGGACCGGTAGACGAGCATCGGCCGATCGATCCCGAGCCCCGTCCCGAACGCGGTGAGCGCGTACGCGAGCAGCACGAGCGTGTGGCCGACGTACTTCTGGTCGACGATCACGTGCACCGCGAGCGCGAGCAGCGCGAACAGCAGGTAGTCGCTGAGCTGCAGGCCGAGCAGGATCCTCGCGTACAGCCCGGGCTCGAAGTCGTGGTAGCCCATGCGCGCCTGCACGACCATCGCGGCGCCCGTCATCAGCAGCTGCAGCGCCACGAGCACGAGCGCGAGCCCCAGGAACCGGCCGACGACGGCGATCCACTCGGGCGCGGGGGCGGCATCGGCGATCTCGTGCAGCCCCGCGTCGCGCTCGCGCCATACCAGCTCGCCCGCGTAGTAGGCGATGAGCAGCGGGATGATCATCCACACGATCTCGCCGCCGTCGCCGATGAACGTCGTCAGGTGCCCGGTCGTCGGGACGAGCGGCACGCCCAGGTGCTGCGTCATCGCCTGGCTGGTGAGGACCAGGAGCACCGTCAGCGCCGCGAGCCCCAGCCCGCCCCACCCGGTGACGATCTGCGCGAACGCCTCGCGCGTGACGCGCCGCAGCTGCCGCATCCGCGTCGCCCGGTCGAACGTCCGCCGCACGCGCGGCGCGGCGACCGGCGCGCGGCGCGCCGCAGCCAGCAGCGCCGCCGCGTCGGGCGTGGCGGCCGTGTCCGCGTCG
>CBHYLO010000320.1:0-5747 GCA_966128675.1 uncultured bacterium
GTGAACAGCGCCTCCGCCGCCGGCGTCACCGGACCGGCCAGCACCGCGCCCCGCACGCCCGCCGCGCCGGTCATCGCCGCGCCGTGGTCCGCGCCCTCCAGCGTCACCACCCACAGCCGCGGCAGCGCGCGCCCCGCGGCCATCCGCCCGAAGTCGCGCAGCGCATCCTTGCACACGCTGCACGTGCGCGAGACGACCATCACCACCGCCGGCTCGCCCAGCCGCGCCAGCGGCGTGATGCGCCCGTCGGCCGTGCGCACCGGGAGCGCCGCGACGCCCGCCCCCGGCCCGAAGGCCAGCGTCGCCGCGCGCGCGTCGGCGGCCGGGGCGTCGTCGGCGCCGCGGCTCTGCCGGAGGCCCAGCCACAGCCCGCCGCCGACGGCCAGCGTCAGCACGAGGGCCTCGCGCCAGGGCAGCCCGCGCGGCACCCGCATCAGGCCGGCCCCGTGGAGTGCGCGGGCTCGTTGGTCACGGGCGTGTCCTCCTCGGTCAGCGGCACCGTGAAGTTGTAGCGCGCGAGCGCCAGTCGCCCCGTCATGTCCGGCCGGTAGGTCGTCACGGAGCAGTTGGCGAGGTCGTAGCGCCGCCACAGCTCGCCCAGCCCGCCCTCGTCCAGCCGGTCGAGGACGTAGCGCGCGCACAGGATCACGATCTGGTGGCAGACCACCAGCACGCGCTCGCCCGCGTGCTCGCGCGCCACCGCGTCCAGCGCCGCGCGCACGCGGAGCGCCACGTCGGCGCCGCTCTCGCCGTTCGGCGGCCGGTAGTAGAAGTGGCCGAGCTGCTGCCGCAGCGCCCACTGCTCGGGGTGGCGCTGCGCGACGCCGTGGTGCGTCAGCGTGTAGAAGAGCCCCAGCTCCTTCTCGCGCCACCGCTCGTCCAGCAGGACTTCCGGCACGGGCGACGCGCCGTTGCCGCTCCCCACCGCCTCCGGCGCCAGCGCGCCCGCCGCCACGATCCGCTCGGCGGTCCGGCGCGCGCGCGCGTACGGCGACGCCACCACCACCGTCGGCCGCTCCCCCACGGGCTGCTCGCTCCACCAGCGGCCGAGCGCCGTCGCCTGCCGCTCGCCGAGGGCGGAGAGCGGGACGTCGAGGTCGGAATGGGTGATGTCGATGTCGGCCGACGCGGTCGCGAGCGCGGCCTCGCGGGCGACGTTCGCGGCGCTCTCGCCGTGTCGGACGAGCCAGAGCGTGGCAGGCGCGGGGGGCTGCGGCATGCCCGCAATCTAGCGCGGCCGGGGTCCCGCCCGCGGCCGGCCCGATGAACGGTGCGACACCGTAAATTGCCGGCACCACCCTCGCCCTCCGCCGCATGCCGCGTCCCACGTCCGCTCGACTCGTCCCCGTCCTCGCCGCGCTGGCGGCGCTGCTGCCGGCCGCGCCCACCGCACGCGCGCAGGCGGTGGCCAAGACCGTCGCGCCGGCCGGCGCGGGCGCGTCGGCGCAGGCGCAGCCCTCCGTACAGCCGCCGACGCTGGTCGTCTTCATCACCATCGACCAGATGCGCCCCGACTACTTCACGCGCTTCGGGGCGCAGCTCACGGGCGGGTTGAAGCGGCTGTACGACGGCGGCGCGGTGTTCACCGAGGGCCGCTACGACCACGCGATCACCGAGACCGCGCCCGGCCACTCGGTGACGATGAGCGGCCGCCACCCCGGCGGCACCGGCATCCTGCTGAACGACGAGGGCGTGCCCGATCCGTACTCGCCGCTCATCGACTCGAAGGACGTCGGCGCCTCGCCGTACAAGTTCCGCGGCTCGGCGCTCATCGACTGGATGCGCAACGCCGACAGCAGCACGCGCGCGCTGTCGGTGTCGCGCAAGGACCGCGGCGCGATCCTCCCGCTCGGCCGCGCGAAGCAGGCGGTGTACTGGTACGCGCCCGACATGGGCTTCACCACCAGCAGCTACTACGCCGACACGCTCCCGACCTGGGTGCGCGACTTCAACCGCCGCCACCCGATCTCGGCCTACGCGGGCTACGTCTGGAACCCGCTGCTGCCGGCCGAGGCGTACGCGGAGGTCGACAGCGTGCCGGTGGAGAACCGCGGCCGCGCGTTCACCTTCCCGCACGTCATCCCGACCGAGCCCGCGCGCCGCGTGGGCAGCGAGCTGGCGGAGACGCCGGTGATGGACAGCCTGACGCTGGCGCTCGCGCTCGACGGGCTGCGGACGCTGAACCTCGGGCGCGGGCCGGCGCCGGACCTGCTGAACATCTCGCTCTCGACGACCGACAACGTCGGCCACCGCTACGGCCCCGACTCGCGCGAGCAGCACGACCAGATCCTGCGGCTGGACCGCTACCTGGGCGACTTCCTGGACGCGCTGTTCCGCGAGCGCGACTCGACGCGCATCGTCATCGCGCTCACCGCGGACCACGGCATGACGCCGATCCCGGGCGCCGCGAAGTACACGCGCTCGGCCGACCCGGCGACGGGCGTGGGCCTCGTGAACGACACCGCGCTCGTGACGGGCGTGCGCGACCGGCTGGCGGCGCGCGGCGTGCCGCGCAGCGCGCTGCTGTTCAACTACGGGATGCTGCGCGTCGACCGCCGCGCCGTGCGCGCCGCGGGGCTCGACGCCGACTCGCTGGTGGCCGACGCGATGCGCGCCATCCGCGCGAATCCGCTGGTGGCGCGCGTGGCGGTGCGCCGCTCGCTGGCGACGGCCGACACGACGCGCGACCAGTTCGCGCGCTGGTGGCGGCACATGCTCCCGCCCGACGAGCCGGTGGAGGCGGTCGCGTCGCTCAAGCCGTGGAACGGGTGGTCGCGCTACGGCGGCATCGGGCACAACGCCGGCAACCCCACCGACGCGCACGTCCCGATCATGTTCTGGGGCGCGCCCTTCCGGCCGGGGAAGTACGCGGACCGCGCGCTGGTCGTCGACATGGCGCCGACGCTGGCCGAGGTGCTGGGCGTGCGGCCCACCGAGCGCGTGGACGGGCGCGTGCTGCGGCGCGCGCTCCGCTGACGATGGGGCGCCGCTCCCGCCGCGGGCCGCCGGACGACGCGTCGCCGGGCGGGCTGCCCCAGGCCTTCGACGCGATCACCTTCGGGCCCGAGCGCACGCTCAACCTGCGCGCGCACCTGCCCACGCGCAGCGAGGCGCTGGCGCGCACCGAGGCCTGGCTGCGCGAGAAGCAGATGGGCGGCGCCGACGAGGTGCTCGTCATCACGGGGCGCGGCGTCGGCAGCGTGGACGGCGTCTCGATCGTGCGCGAGGCGGTCCTGCAGCTGCTCGCGTCGCTCCGGCGGCGCAACGTGCTGCAGGGCTTCCGCGAGCACACGGCCGGCTCGTTCGTGGTGGAGCTGGCGCCGGTGCACGCGCTCTTCACCGCGCCGCGCCGCCGCCGCGAGCCGCCGCCCCCGCCGCCGCCCGATCCGCGCACGCTCGCGGGGCTCGACGCGGAGACGCGCAGCCTGCTCCGCACGCTGGCGACGGTGCGCCTGCAGCAGCTGGGCGTCCACAGCCCCACGACGGCGATCGTCGAGGACGAGATGCTCGGCCAGTACGGCGCGCTGGCGCGCAGCATCCCCGAGGGCCCGGAGCGCGAGGCGCGGCTGCAGCAGGCGGTGATCGTGGCGCTGGAGGAACTCGACGGGTAGCGAACCCCTGCGGACTGCGGGCTGCGGGTCCACGGCCGCCCGGGACGCCCCGTGGTCGAATCCGCAGTCCGCAGTCCGCAGCGTGGTTGAGGATCCGCAGCCCGCAGCCCGCAGCCCTCGTAGGGTGTTGCCGGACCATGACGCGACCGTCAGTATTGTCGCGCCCGTCGTCCTTCCGCACCGCGGGCGCGCGACGTCCATCCTCCGCCCCCGCCCGCATGAAGTCCGTCCGTCCGCTCCGCCCCGCCGCGCTGGCCGCGTGCGGGCTGCTGCTCGCGTCCCCGTCGGTCGCCGCGCTGCGCGCGCAGGCCGTCGCCCACGCGGGCCACGACCACCAGGCCGCGACCGTCTCCACCAACGGCCTGCGCGGGAAGATCGCGGAGCTCTTCATCTTCGGGCCGGGGCAGGACCCCCTCTTCCTCGCCGGATCGGCCGGGTCCACCAATCCCGCGACGGTGCAGGCGCACGGCACGCACTTCATCCCCTCGGCGGCCGCGAGCAACGGGTCGATCATCGGCTTCATCGGCCAGGCGCTGAGCACGAGCGTCGCCAGCATCCCGATCGGCGCCACCACCAGCGGCGAGACGTTCCGGTTCGAGGGCGGCGTGCCGGTGAGCACCGCGACGTCCGCCGGCCCGATCTTCGCCGAGCGCGCGCAGACGCTGGGACGCGGGCGCGTGCTGGCGGGCGTGAACCGCTCGTCGTTCAACTTCTCGTCGCTGCGCGGCGTGCCACTGCGCGACCTGCAGGTGAACTTCACGCACCAGAACACGAACGCCGCCGGCTGCGCGGCCGAGAACGGGGGCCAGGACTGCGCGCAGTACGGCGTGCCGGTGCTGGAGAACGAGGTGATGGCGGTGTCGCTCGACCTCGACATCGACGTCGCGGTGACCTCGTTCTACGTCACGTACGGCATCAGCGACCGCATCGACTTCGGCGTCGCGGTGCCGCTGCTCCAGAACTCCTTCCGCGGCACGAGCAACGCGCAGATCCTCCCGTTCGGCGGCGGCAGCGCGGTGCACTTCTTCGCCGGCACGCCGCAGAACCCGGTGCTGCAGGCCACGCGCAGCACGTCGTCGAGCGCGTTCGGCATCGGCGACGTCGCCGCGCGCCTCAAGGTCAACGCGACCAACTCGGCGCGCACGGGCGTGGCGTTCCTGCTGGACGCGCGCTTCCCGACGGGCGAGGTGGACAACCTGATGGGGACGGGCGAGTTCGTGGGCCGCGGCCTGGCGGTGGTGTCGTCGCGCTTCGGCAGCTTCTCGCCGCACGCCAACGCGGGCTACCTGTACCGCGCCGACCGCGAGCTGGCGAACGACGCGGTGCTCGCGACGGTCGGCTTCGACCACCTGCTGGGGAAGGGCGTGACGCTGGCGGCCGACGTGCTGGCGGAGCTGCAGGTCGGCTCGAACCGCCTGGAGCTGCCGGGCACCGTGCAGTTCGACGCGCCGTTCCGCCGCAGCGTGGAGCCGACGAACATCCCGGAGATGCGCGACGACGTGGTGAACGGCTCGTTCGGCTTCAAGTTCACGACCGCGAGCCGCGTCACCGGCATCGTCAACGCGCTCTTCCCGCTGAACGACGGCGGGCTGCGCTCGCACACGACGTTCACGGCGGGCGTCGAGTACGCGTTCTGACGGGAACGGAAGGGCGGAGGACGGAACGGCGGAGGACGGAACGGCGAGGAACGATGGGGCGTGAAACGCGAAGGCGGACCCTTCGAGCTCGAAGCATCGAGCCGAGGAGTCCGCCTTCGCGTTTCACGCCGTTTCGTCTTCCGCTTCACCGTCCTCCGCCGTCCCGTCCTCCGCCGTTCCGTGCGCTACCGGACCGCGGTCAGGACCCATCCCCCGTCCGCGCGGCGGAACGACGCCTGGAAGCTCACCGGGCTGCGCTCGCGCTGCCCCGCGCTCGTCACGAACTCGTAGGTGCCGTTCAGGCGCCCCTCGGCCGTCGCGCCGCTCACGTCCAGGTTGCCGAGCGTGAACGTCGCGCGCAGCTCGCGCACGGAGCCGAAGAAGCGCTGGAAGTTCTGCTCCTGCGCGCCGGTGATGCCGGGGTAGGCCGCGCGCACCGCGCCCAGGTCGCGGGCCGAGATCGCGCGCGCGTACCGCGCGACCGACTCGGCGATCTCGG
>CBHYLO010000321.1:0-5734 GCA_966128675.1 uncultured bacterium
CGTCGAGGCGCGCCCCCGCCCCCCCAGCGCCGCCGCGCGCGCGGGCTCGACCCCCCGGGTCGTTGGGGGGCGCGCGACGCCGCGCGCCGCCGGACGCGCGGGCGCGCTCGTGGACGCGTTCGTGGGCGCGTCGGCGCGGAACACCTCCGGCAGCGCCGCGTCCGCCGTGCGCAGCGCCAGCCCCTCGGCGTCCGCGGTCGCGACGTTGCAGAGCAGCGTCACCGCCGCGCGATGCTCGGGCGCGCGCAGCAGGTAGGCGCGGTAGCCCGCCGTCGCGCCGCCGTGCGTGATCGTGCGCACGCCGCGATGCGTGCCGTTCGTGAGCCCGTACGCGTACGGGATGCGCCGGCCGTCCACCAGGCGCGCGCTGTCGCTCATCGCCTGCACGAGCGCGCGGCCGCCCACGGCGCCGCTCTCGTAGTTCGCCTCCAGCCGCATCAGGTCCCCGACCGTCGTCAGCATCCCGCCGCTGCCCACCACGCCGTACTCCGGCATCTCCAGCCGGAAGCCGCGCTGCGCGGTGCCCGCGTACGCGATCGCGCGCCCCTTCACCAGCCGCGTGTGGTCGTCGCGGAACTGCGTGTGCGTCATGCCGAGCGGCGTGAAGATCCGGTCCGTGGCGAAGCGCGGCAGCGGCTGGCCGCTCGCGCGCTCGATCACCAGCGCCAGCAGCGCGTAGCCGCTGTTGCTGTAGAGCCACTGCGTGCCCGGCGCGAAGTTGAGCGCGCGCTGCTTCGTGAGGATGTCGACCACCTCGCCGCCCGTCTGCACCACCTGCTGCGCGCGCGGGTGCATCAGGTCGATCAGCGCCCACTGGTCGCGCAGCCCGCTGGTGTGCTGGATGAGGTGGCGCAGCGTGATGCGCGCGCCGAGGTCGGGCAGCTCCGGCACCCAGCGGCGCACGTCGTCGTCGAGCGACAGCTTGCCGTCCTGCTCCAGCAGCCGCGTCGCGAGCGCGACCACCTGCTTCGTCACCGAGCCCGCCTCGCTGACCGTGGCGGGCGTGAAGGGGACGTCGTGCTCCAGGTCCGCGGCGCCGTACGCGCGCTCCAGCACCACCGCGCCGTCGCGCCGCACGGCGACCGCGCAGCCGGGCGTCGTGGGGCCGTAGGCCGCGAACACCGCGTCCACGCGGCGCACGAGCGAGTCGGGGATCGCCGACTGCGCCGCGGCCGGCGCGGCGGTCGCGAGGCTGCCGAGGACGAGCGCCGTCGTGGCGCCGAGCGGGCGGGCGAGGCGTGGAGACATCGGGGTGGGCGTGGAGGGGTCAGTAGTCGCCCTGCGACAGGGCGGCGATGGCGAGGCCGACGAGGATGCCGAGTCCCACGGTGCCGATGGCGGCGGCGGTGGAGCCGGTCGAGGCGCCGACGAACAGCGCCCCGTGCGTGCGGCCGCCGGCGCGCGGCACGGCGACCCCACGGACGGATACGGCCGCCAGGTCCGCGAGGTTGGCGCGCGCCTCGGCCAGCGCGGCGGGGCGCCAGACGTCGCCCTGGTAGCCGACCTGCGTCCCGAACGGCACCGGCACCTGCGCGACGCCGGGACCCGCCGCCAGCTCCAGGCTCGTGGACGCGCCGGTCCAGCGCCGCCAGCGCACCGTGGCGGCGACGTGCGGCCCCTGGTCGAGCGCCGCGCCGCCGATCACCGCGCCGCCGACGGCCGTGCGCGCGTCGAGGTTGCGCATCGCGCCGACGCTCCAGCTCAGCTGGCGGCCGAACGCGGCCTCGTCGCGCGGGTACGGCGTCGTGCCGGGATACTGCACCTGCTCGCGGATGCGCGTGGTCGCCAGCGCCTCGAAGTATCCGAGCTCGAACAGCGCGAAGGCGCGGCAGCGCGGCAGCGGGCGTCCGCGCCAGCAGAAGTCGTCCGTGCGGTCCTGCGCGCCGGCGTCCACCGACGCCAGCGCGAGCATCGCGGCGACGATCGCCGCCCGTGCCCCGCGCCTCACGCCTGCACCGCCGCGTCGAGCTCCCGCTCGAACGCGACCGCGTCCGACGGATCGCCGAGTCCCGCGGCGGCGAGGAACTGGCGGCACGCGCGCATCGCGAACGCCGTCAGCGCGCCGAGGTCCACCAGCAGGTGCTCGTAGACCGCGAAGCCCTGCACGGTCGCGATCACGTGCGGCAGGTGGCGCTCGAACGTCGCGTGCACGATCGCCGCGCGCCGCGGATCGGCGGCCACGAGGTCGCGCACGCAGAGCATGCCGAACGCCACGTGCCGTCCCTCGTCGCGGCGGATGAGGCGGAACCCCTCCTGCAGCCCGGGCAGCCACCCGCGCGCCGTCAGCGCGGCGTGCGCGCCCTCGTAACCCGTGCGTGCCAGCATCGCCTCGACGACTCCCATGTAGTGCGTCACGCCCTCGGTGAGCAGGTCGCCGAGGCGCGCGGGATCGTCCTCGCGCCGCAGCCGCTCGCTGATCGCCTGCAGGTCGTCCACCAGCACGGCCCGCGGCGCGCCCGCCATCGCGTCCGTGGTCGCGTTCCTCTCCGTCGGGCCCTCGGCGTCGAGCACCTCGGCGAAGTAGCGCGTGAAGAACTCGAAGTGGCGGGCCTCCTCGTACAGCTGCGCGGCGAGATGCAACTCGAGGTCCACGCCCAGCCCGGCGCGCGCGACCGCGGACGCGTAGGGCGCGAGCGTGCGCGTGACGCTCTCCTCGCCCTCGTGGAACAGCGCGCACAGGCGGGCGATCTGCTCCGGGTACCGCTCGGCCGCGTGCTCGGCGCGGATGCGCGCCCAGTCGGCGCGGTCGCGCGACAGGTCGATCGCGGCCGGGTCCCACGCCAGGCGCGCGGCGCCGCGGTAGAGCGCGAAGTAGCGGGAGCGGGCCTGGGCGGCGGTCAGCGGCATGGCGCGTGAGGGGCGGGGCGGCGGGCGCCGGCGTCGTCCCGAACATCCGCGCCGGCGCGCGCGTGCGCCAGCCGCCCCCGCGTGTAGATTCCGCGCGTGTTCAAGCATGGATTCCTCCGCCGCACCGACCTGGGGACGGAGTGCGACGCCTGCGGCGCCCGCCTCGACCTCATGACGGGCGGCACCTGCGAGCGCTGCCGCCGCATCCTCTGCGCGCGCCACCTGCACGGGTCGTGGTGGCGCCGCATGGTGCACGAGTTCCGGCGCCCGATCCTGTGTGTGGCCTGTCGCGCCGGGCAGACGCCCGTGGCACCGGGCTGACGCGCCCGTCCCACCCCTCCCCACGCTCCCGATGACCACGACCGCCGCGCCCGCGACCTCGCCGTCGCAGCTGATGTTCGCCGACCTGCCGAACGAGCTGCGCACGACGCGCCGCCTGCTCGAGCGCGTCCCGGCCGACAAGGCCGACTGGAAGCCGCACGCCAAGTCGATGTCGCTCGGCCGCCTCGCGGCGCACCTCGCCGAGCTGCCGGCGTTCGCGATGGCGATCATGAAGGCCGACCAGCTGGACTTCTCGAAGGGCGAGTACGTGCCGGTCCCGTTCGAGTCCACCGAGCAGGTGCTGGGCGTGTTCGACGAGCGCGCGGCGCAGATGCAGGCCGTCGTCGACGGCGCCGACTGGGACGCGCTGGCGAAGTCGTGGACGCTGCGCTCGGGCGACCACGTGCTCCTGCAGGGCCCGAAGGGCACGCTCCTGCGCTCGCTCGGCCTCAGCCACATCGCGCACCACCGCGGACAGCTGGCCGTCTACCTGCGCCTGCTCGACGTGCCGGTGCCGAGCATCTACGGGCCGTCGGCGGACGAGCAGTAACGGACGGCTTCGGTCTGCGGACTGCGGACCGCGGATCCGAACGGAACACAGGATGACCACGAGGCTCCGTGCGGCGCGTCGCTCCAGGCGCCGGTGCGGAGCCTCCTCGTCATCCTGTCTTCTTGTCGTCGTTCGGTCCCGGCGCGCCGTGCGCGGGTCGGCGAACGAGAGGCTACGGATGCTCCGGATGAGACGGATCATTCGGATCGCTCCGCGTGGCGGCGACGCTCCGTGCGCAATACGGAGCGATCCGTCTCATCCGCTCGATCCGGAGCATCCGTAGTCGAAAGCGTAGTCGGTGCCCGCGAATCGCGACGCCGGATGCCGGGGGCCCGGAGCCAGGATCCGCAGCCCGCAGCCCGCAGCGCCGTTCAGCCCTCGTCCGGGAACGTCGTCGGCACGCGCGCCGCGCACGCCACCAGCGCCTTCGCGGCGTTGACCTGCATCATCAGCGTCATGAGCGAGCCGCGCACGAGGCGGATGCGCCCCGACACGACGGCGTTCACGGGCTCCAGCGCGCCGCGCACGACCTGCTTCCACGTCGCGTAGTCGGCGCCGAGGACGATGTCGGCGTCGGCCTCGTGCGCGGGCAGCGCGCGCGCCTCGCCGGCGGTGCCGCGGTCGAGCGCGACCTGCACGGCCACCGGCTCGGGATAGCCGAGCGCGGGGTCCGCGGGATCGAGCAGCAGCGCGACCGGCCACGTCCAGCCGCTGGCGGCGGCGCGGTAGTCGGCGTCGGCGTTGATCGCGTCGCGGAACGCGTCGGCCCAGGGCTGGGAGAAGGGGCGATGCATGTCGTGATCGATGGAGCGGAGGACGGAGGGGCGGAGGACGGAACCGCGGAGGACGATACGGCGTGAGACGAGACGGCGGATGCGGCGGTCAGGCGACGTGCGCGGCGCGCTCCTCCGGCTCGTGCGGCGCCGCGTGCGACGGACCGCGACGGCGCAGCGCGTGGAGCACCGTGCGGCCCGCGGCGAGGCCGCCGAGCAGCACGTACGCGTAGAACGTGTAGACGCGCCACCAGATCAGCGACGCGCCGAAGAGCACCGGCGGGATCGCGTGCTTCAGCGTCGCGCCGAACGCGGCCTCGATGAAGCCGCCGCCGCCCGGCGCCGGCGCGACCACGCCGCCGTACTGCAGCGCGAGCGGCCAGAGCACCAGCGGCGCGGCGGTGGCGCGCGTCATCGGCATGGTCGCCTGGCCGGCCAGCACCGCGCCGTACACGAGGCCCGGCAGCACGAGCACGCGCGCCACCACGTGCGCGATCGACGCCACCAGCGCGAGCGTCATCATGCCCACGCGCGCCTCGCGCACGCCGGCCACGCTCGTGCGCAGCTGCCGCAGCGAGCGCTGGATGGTGCGCCAGCGGCCGGCGTGCAGGCCGACCGCGGCGGCCCAGCGCGGCGGCGGGCCGTTCGCGTTGCGGCGGGCGAGCGCCATCCCCGCCACGCCGATCCCGATGACGAACGCCGCGTAGCCGCCGACCAGCCCCTGGATGCCGGTCAGCGCGCGCCCGCCGCCGCGGAACAGGAGCGCCAGCGCGATCGCGACGACGGCCAGCGAGAGGATCTCGAGGAACAGCTCCGCGAACAGGATCAGCAGCCGCCCGGCCGCCGGCACGCGCGCCTCGGTCAGCACCAGGTAGCGCGCCGGCTCCGCGCCCGAGCGCGCCGGGGTGATCGCGGCGCCGAAGTCACCGCCGAGGACGACGCGCAGCGCCGTCCCGAAGCGCAGCGGCAGGTGCAGCGCGCGCGCGCTGAGCTGGCTCGTCCAGGCGCGCGACCGCGTCTCCAGCACGAACGCCCCGCCGCCCAGCAGGTGCGCGAGCCACGGCAGCGCGACGCTCGCCCCGTCGCTGGGCCAGCTGCTCCAGACGCCGTAGACGGAAGCCCCGATGGTGGCGGCGAACGAGAGGGCGGTGACGAGCCAGCGGAGCGGCGACAACGAACGGCAGGCCGGGCGGTGAGAGTGGGGTGGGGTAGGGAAACTAGCGGGGGGCTGCGGATCCTGAAC
>CBHYLO010000322.1:0-5725 GCA_966128675.1 uncultured bacterium
CGCGCCGCCGGCACCGTCCGCGCCGTCCGCCGCGCCCTCGCGCGCCCCGCGCGGCACGCGCCGCGGCGCCGCCCGGCACCTGGCCGCGCGCTGACGCGGCGTCCCATCTCCCGAAGCCTCCTCCCATGCGTCATCCCGTCGTCGTCACCGTCCTCGCGGCCGCCGCGCTCGCGTCCGGCTGCGCGCGCCACCGCGCCTTCGCCGGCAGCATCGTCACCGACCGCCCCGACTTCACCGAGAGCCCCGTGGCCGTGCCGCGCGGCGCGGTGCAGGTGGAGGCCGGCAACACGCTCGAGCGCACCGACGACGTGCGCGCCAACACGCTCGGCGAGACGCTGGTGCGCGTGGGCGTGCGCGACGGCGTCGAGCTGCGGCTGGGGCTCCCGTCGTACGTGCGCCTCACCGGCCCCGGCGCGGTGGACGGCGTCTCCGACGGCAACCTGGGCGCCAAGGTCGACCTCGTGCGCGCGTCGCGCGCGTCGGGGCTCGTGCCGACGACCGCGCTGATCGTCGGCGCGTCGCTGCCGACGGGCTCGCGGGCGTTCCGCGGCGGCGGCGTCTCGCCCGAGGCGAAGCTCCTGATGGGCTGGTCGCTCGGCGAGGCGTGGGCGCTGTCGTCCAACCTCAACGTCGCGTCGGTGGACGCGGGCGACGCGCGCACCGGCGAGGTCGCGGGCAGCCTGTCGCTCGCGCGCTCGCTCTCGGAGCGCACCGGCGCGTATCTCGAGTGGTTCGGCACGCGGCCCGACGGCGCGCGCGGCACGCACTACGCGAACGGCGGCGTGACGTACCTGCTCACGGACGACCACCAGCTGGACCTGCGCGCCGGCCGCGGGCTGGGCGGCAACCACCGCGACTACTTCCTCGGGCTCGGCTTCTCGCAGCGCTGGTAGCCGTCACCGTCGAGGGACGGTGCGCGAGAACGCGGGCACGCGATCCGGCGGCGCGTCGCTGAAGTAGGGGCGCTCCGAACCGGTGATGGTGACCGTCACGCGCCCGGTGGCGCCCGGCGTCTTCGAGGTCACGACGACCCACGGATAGATCCTGGCGCCGCTCTTCCCGCGCACCGTGACGCGCGCCGTGCCGCCGGCCGCGTCGGACCACGTCGCGCCGAGCGTCGGCCCCTCGTACCAGTCGCGCACCTCGATGGCCGGGGCGAAGTCGGTGGACGTCGCGGTCACCGTCACGGAGTCCGTCGCGAACAGGACGGGCGTGAGGAACAGCAGCGTGTTGTACTCGGCGTTGCGGCCGACCAGGCCGCCCCGCGGCGTGTCCGGCTGGCAGCGCGCCGGGAGCGGGAAGTCGGCGGACACGTTGTGCGTGGCGATCGCCCACCCGCAGCGGGGCGCGACCACCGCCGTGCGCACGGAGAACGGCATCCGCGTGCCCGCGCGCGACATCACGTTCATCCAGTACGTCCCGGGGGCCGCGAAGATGTAGAAGGAGGAGCTCGACGTCGGGGTCCACTCGTAGTCCCACCGCCCGTACGGCGAGCCGAACGGCGAGACGATGCCGGAGAACGTGGTCGTCGGCGCCACCTCGAAGAACGTCGTCGCCGTGAGCGTGAACCGCGCGTGCTCGGTCGAGTTCCAGCAGCTGCCCCAGCCGACCGTGCCGCTGAACGTCTGGCCGATGGTCAGGCGCACGAAGTCGTCGCACGGGTCGACGAGCGTCACCATCGCCGAGTCGCGCAGCAGCGGGTCGTCCGGCGAGGAGACGACGACGCGCAGCTCGCCGCGCCGCCGCGGGTTGATGTTCGCGACGTACGTGGTGCGGTCGGCCTGCCCGAGGCTCACCGTGGCGAGGTTGGTGTCGCTGGAGGTGGCGACCAGGCGGACCTGGTCGGTCGGCGACGCGAGTGTGAGGCGGATGGTCAGGTCGCGCGGGAGGTAGATGTGCATCGTGTCCCGGCGCGGCGTGATTGTCATGAACCGCGTGGGCACCTGCACCGTCACCGGCACCGTGCGCTCGACGCGCGGATCGTGCGCCGAGATCGCCCAGACGTTGGTGCGGCCGGCCTTCACGCCGGTGACGACGCCCGCCGGGCTCACGCGCGCGACGCCCGGGTCGTCGACGCTCCACCGCACGTCGGTCGGCGTCCCCGCGTCCGCGACGACCCGCGCGACGAGGGTGCGCTCCTGGCCCGGCGCCAGCGCGACGCTGTCGGGCGTGATCTGCAGGCCATGCACGCCCGTCGTCACCACGAGCGCGGCGCTGGCCGAGACGCGCGTCGCGCTCCCCGGCACGACGGGGATGGACGCCGTGAGCGTGGCCGCGCCGCCCGCCACGCCGGTGACGCGCGCGCGCCGCGGACCGCTGGCCGCGACCGTCACGAACGCGGGCGGCGCCACGGTCCACGCGACGTCCGTCCTCGTCCCCACGACCGCGCCGGCCGAGTCGAGGAGCGTCGCCTCGAACTCGCGCGCGGTGCCGATGCGCAGCGAGTCGCCCGTGGCGTCGAGCACGATGCGCGCGATGCCGACGTCCGACACGCGCACCACGCTGGTCGCCGTCGCGCCCGGGTCGGCGACGGCGTGCATCGTGACCGTCGTCTCGCCGGCCCGCAGGCCGCGCACGAGCGCGGTCACGCCGTCGCTGCTGCCGACGGTGGCGATGGTGGTGTCGCCGACGACGAAGCGCGCGGTGGCCGGCAGGCCGCCGGTCGTGCGCACGCTCGCCACCAGCGCGGCCGATCCGCCCACGCGCACCGCCACCGCCGCCGGCGCGACGGCGACGGGGGCGAGCACGCGGGCCGGGAGCACCGTGAGCCGCAGCTCCGCACGGCGCGACCGGTCGGCCGCGGCCTGCGCCTGGATCGTCGCCTCGCCCGCGCCCACGCCCGTGACCACGCCGTCGACGACGCTCGCCACCGCCGGCGCGCTCGAGCTCCACACGACCTCCGCGCCGGCGCCGTTGCGCGTCCGCACCGACGCGCCGAGCGTCAGCGTCGCGCCGATGTCGAGCGCGGTCGATGGCGGCGGCGCGATCGTCACGTTGACGACCTCGGGGCGCGTCGACGGATCGGTGGTCGCGTCGCCGCCGGACGTCGAGCAGCCCGCGAGCAGGACGGCGAGCAGGGCGCGCCGGAGGTGGGGCCGGGGAGGGACGGGCACGGGCGGGCGGGAGGGTCGGGCGGGGAGGCGCGTCGCGCCCGACCGCGTGTGGTCGAGCACGGCGCACGCCGGAATCCTAGCGTCGCCCGCGGTGGCGGCGCGACCGTGCCGGACGCTCTTGACGAGTGCGCCGTGGCGTCGTACCAAGGGGCACCGACCCAGCCGCCTCGCCGCTGCGGGCCGCTGCGGCGCGCACTCCGTTCGTGAGGGCCGTCCTCGATGCCCAGGCCTCCGCTGCCCCCCGTCCGGCGCGCGCGTCCGCTCCGGGCGTCGCTGCTCGCCGTCCTCGCGACCGCCGGCTGTGGCGGCGGCGGGGGCGGGATCGCGCCGACGAACCCGCCGCCCACGCAGACGGTCACGCTCACGACCACGCCCGCGGCGCTGACCTGCCAGGCGGGCGACCAGGTGAGCCTCGCGGCGACGCTCACGCCCGCGCAGACGGCCGCCACGTTCACCTTCGCCGCGACCAACGCCAACGCCACCGTCACCGCCACCGGCGCGTCGGCGACCGTGCGCTGCGTGTCGGCCGGCACGTCGTCGATCACGGTCAGCGCCGGCGGCCAGAACGTCACGGTGCCCGTCGCCATCACCGCGGTGCCGATCAACGTCGCGGTGTCGATGGAGGCGTCGTCGCTGTCGGTGCCCGTCGGCGCGACGCAGCCCATCACCGTGCGCGTCACCGCGTCGCCCGCGGGGACGAGCACCGACTTCCGCTGCCGCTCGTCGGCCACGGGCGTGCTCACGGTCGACTCGCTCACCTGCCTGGCGCGCGGCGTCGCGCCGGGCAACGCGATCGTCACCGCGACCTCCGTCGCGCTGCCGACCGTCGCGGCGACGCTCGGCTTCAGCGTCACGACGCCGGTGACCGGGCCCGCGGTGCGCTCGTGGAGCGCGTTCCGCGCGGGCATCGTCGCCGACACCGCCGTGCGCGGCTCGGTGTACGGGCTGTGGGGCACGAGCGCGACCAACGTCTGGGCAGTCGCCAGCGAGTTCGCGAGCACGGGGGAGATCTGGCGCTACGACGGCACGCGCTGGACGCTCGCGCGCGCCAGCAGCGGCGTCGTGCTGTACGGCATCGGCGGCTCCGGCGGGACCGACGTCTACGCGGTCGGCGAGCGCGGCACCGTGCTGCGCTGGGACGGCGCGACGTGGGGCGCGATCGCCAGCGGCACGACGGCGACGCTGCGCAACGTGTTCGTCGCCGGGCCGCGCCTCGCCTACGCGGTGGGCGACAGCGGCGTCGTGCTGCGCATCGACGCCGGCGGCGTGGCGCGGCTCAACCCCGGCACCACCGCGCGGCTCGACGCGGCGTGGGCCAGCGGCACCGCCAACGTCTACGTCGGCGGCGACTCGGGGCTCGTCGCGCGCTTCGACGGCACGAGCTGGCGCCGCATCCCGACCGCGGCCGGCGAGTACGTGAACGGGATCTGGGGCACGGTCAGCGGCCCGGTGTTCGCCGCGTCCCGCACGGGGCGCATCTTCCAGGTGCAGACCGGCACCGCGACGCAGGCCGCGAGCCTGCCGTTCGGCTTCACCAACATCTCGGGCACCGCGGCGAACGACATCTACGCGGTGGGCTACGGCGTCGCGCGCTTCGACGGCGCGTCGTGGAGCGAGGTCGACGCGCCGTACGACGGCGCGCTGTTCCTGTCGGCGTTCGCCACCACGGGCGCGGCGTTCGTGGGCGGGCCGGACGGGCTGGTGATGGTGCGGCGCGGCGCGCCGGCGGCGTTCGTGACGACCAACGCGCGCGTCGAGTGGTTCGGCGTCGCGCCGCTCGCCGGCAACACCACGCTGCTCGTCGGCTCGCTCGGCGCGTCGTGCCGGTGGGACGGCGGCACGTGCACCGCGCAGCCCACCGGCACCGGCGCCACGCTCTTCGGCGCGTGGGGCGACGTCGGCGCGGGCGCGATCGCCGTCGGCGAGGGCGTCATCCTGCAGTACTCGGGCGGCGCGTGGCGCACCGTGCGCAGCGACGTCGGCACGCTCAACGGCGTCCACGGCCGCAGCGCCACCGACGCCTTCGCGGTCGGCACGCGCATCTTCCGCCTGCAGGGCACGACGTGGTCGGAGATGACGAAGCCCACCACCAGCTCGCTCTACGCCGTGTGGAGCGCGACGCCCAACTTCGCGCTCGCCGTCGGGCAGCGCGGGACGCTGCTGCGCTTCGACGGCACGGCGTGGCGCGTCGCGCCGCTGCTCAACCGCAGCGAGAGCCTGCTCAGCGTGTGGGGCGCCGACACGCTCAACGTGTTCGTCGGCGCCGCGGGCGGCGGCCTCTATCGCTTCGACGGCGCGACGTGGACCGCGCAGACGTCGCCGTCGACGTGCAGCGTGTGGGGGATCTGGGGCGCGAGCGCGCGCGACGTGTACGCCGCGACCAGCTGCGGCGAGGTGCTGCGCTACGACGGCACGAGCTGGACGCGCGCGGTCCAGGCGCCGACGAACCTGTGGGCGATCACGGGGCTGCCCGCCGGCGGCGCGATCGCGCCCGGCGGCAACCACCTGATGCTGCGCGGCTTCCCGACGGCGCTCGTGGCGTCGGACCTGGACGTGCGCGGCCCGCGCGCGTCGCGGCGGCCGGCCGACGTGGGCACGTCGCGCGGCGGCGG
>CBHYLO010000323.1:0-5694 GCA_966128675.1 uncultured bacterium
GCCCGGCCCTCCATGTGGGTAGCGCCCCCGCGCGCGTTCTCACCCGTCAGGAACGGGCGACCGGCGCTCGCTCAGAACTCGCGGCGCTTCAGCTCCTTGAACAGCTGCTGCCGCTCCGCGTCCCCCTCCTCCTCGTTGTTCGTCACGAGGGTCGGGTCGAACGCGCGGCCGCTGCGCGGCTTCTGGGCCTTGGCCTGCGCCTTCGCCTGGTTCTGCTTGATGAGCTTCGCGAGCTGCTTCTCGTTCACGGGACTCTCCGGGACGCGCGGGGCGCAGTGGGGAGGGAGGCGGGCAGGGCGGCGGACGGGTTCGCGCTCAGGCGCCGCGCGCCTTGGCGACGGCGGCCGCCAGCGCCTGATACGCACCCTCGTTCAGCGCGTTGAAGCGCAGGTCGCGCCAGGCGATCGTGCCGTCCTTGCCGATGACGAACACGGTGCGGCCCGACGTCGGGCGGCCGGCGACGTGCGAGCCGTACGCGTCCGCCGCGGTCAGCTGCGGGTCCGACACGAGCGCGAACGGGAACTTCATCTCCCTCGCCCACTCGGTGTGCGACGCCACGCTGTCCGCCGAGATCGGGAGCACGACGACGTCCTTGCCGAAGAGCGTGTCGAACTCGTCGCGGAACTTGGTCAGCTCCGCCGTGCAGCCGGTGGTGCGGTCCTTCGGATAGAAGGCGACGACCACGACCTTGCCCTTCTGCCCGGCCAGCGAGACGGGCGTCGCGCGGGCGCCGGACGCGTCGGCCCAGGCGAGCGTGAAGTCGGGCGCGGCCTGGCCGACCTCCGGTGCCGGCTGGGTCGGGGCGGCAGCGGCGGCAGCCGCCGGCGCGGCGGGCGCCTGCGCGCGTACGCCCGCGGGCGCGGCGATCAGCGCGGCGAGCGCGGCGGACGACAGCAGGGCGGGGCGGAGGAGCGACGGTCGGGACATCGGACGCGGGCCTCGGAACGGGGGCAGGCGGCCGCCCGCGTGGTCGCGGGCGAGCCGGCAGGAAAGATGGCGCGCGGACGCGCCGCGGGCGATGGGAGCGCGCGTCAGGATGCGATGGCGATCACCACCGCGACGCCCCTGGCGCGTTGCTGATCAGTCGGTGGCGCCGAGTATCTCGTAGTGCCGGCCGCGCCAGGCACGCGGGCGCCGGAGCGTGGAGAGCCAGAGCCGCACGACGGCGGCCGGATCGGCGGTGACGCTGAGCCAGTACGGGAGCCCGCGCCGCTCGTACGACCCGCGCGTGGCGACCAGCAGCAGCACGCGCAGGGCGAGGAGGCCGAGGTTGAGCGCCAGGAGCGCGGCCAGGAGCGCGGCCGGGAGCGCGGCCGGGAGCCACCCGGGGGGCGCCGCCACGGCGACCGGCGCGAGCACGGCCAGCACGGGGAGCGGGAGTCCCTGGACGAGCGTGACGGTCGCGAGGTCGAGCGTCCGCCGCGCGGCGCCGGCCGCGTCGCTCAGGTCGAACGACCGCCCCCACTCCCGCCACGCCTCGCGGGCGGACGCGTACGAGCGCACGCGGTACAGGCGCGACCCGTCCAGGAAGCCGACGCGCGCGCCGCGCCGCGCGAGGTGCCGGGCGAGCGACACGTCGTCGCAGAACGAGGCGCGGGCGGGCGCGTACCCGCCGTGCCGGACGAGCACCTCGCGACGGGCGAGGAAGCACTGGCCGTTGGCCATCACCCGGTCGGGCGTCGCGCCGGGCGCCCCGACCGCGCCCACGCGGTAGAGCAGCGTGGCCAGCATCGCGGGCTGCAGCCAGCGCTCGCCCGCGGTCTGGTCGGCGAATCGCGGCGCGAACGACACGACATCGAGATGCTGGCGCTGGGCTGCCGCGACGACGGCGCCGACGAGGCCGGGGTTGGGCTCGACGTCCGCATCCAGCCCCAGCACCCACTCGCCGCGCGCGTGGCGCAGGCCGGTCTCCAGCGCCCAGACCTTGCCCACCCAGCCGGCCGGCAGCGGCGCGTCGGTGAGTAGCTGGATGCGCGGGTCGGCCGCGGCGGCGGCGTCCACCAGGGCGCGGGTGCCGTCGGTCGAGCGCGAGTCGACGACGAGGATCTCGAGCGTCGGCGCCCCCTGCGCGCGGAGGCCGGCGAGGCACGGGGCGATGCGGTGCGCCTCGTTCAGCGTCGCGACGATGACGGAGACGGTCGTGTCGGTCGGTCCGGCGGACCGCGGCGCCACGGGCGGGAGGCGGCGGCGTCCCGGGAGGAGGCGCCAGACCACGCGCACAGTGGCGACACACTGTGCCAGCAGCAGGACGACCGGGAGTGCGGCCAGGAGGTCGGCTCCGGTCACCGCGCCTCCCGCGGCACTTCAGACGCGTCGCGCGAGCACGTTGCGCCGGAACGACTTGCGTCGCGCGACCTGAGACGGGGCTGCACGTCCCGGCGCCACGACGGGCGACACGATCGGGGGCGCGAGGCGAGCGGGCGGACGGGGCGCGGCATGGGCGGGGCTGCGGGAGGTGGTGCGGACCAAGCGCGCCCGCGACGACTCCGGTTCCCGCCGCCCCGCCGCGATCAGGCGGTCCGCACCCCTCGGCCCAGCTCGGCCTCCAGGCGGTCCAGCAGCTCGGCCTGCGCGGCGAGGAGCTTCCCGCGCGCGGTCGGCAGGTCGAACCAGGCGCACCGGTCGACCTCGGGGAAGGTGATCCACGTCCCCGAGCCGCGCGGCCACTCGCACTGCATCGAGTTGCTGGTGACCTGTGTGGGGTCGGCGTCGCCCTCCCAGGCCCACGCGTGGACCTGCTTCCCCGACCGCTGCCGGATGGAGCCGAGGGCGAGGAAGGGGCCGGTGGCGAGGACGCCCGTCTCCTCCTGGAACTCGCGCTGCGCCGCGGCGAGCAGCTCCTCGCCGTCGTTGACCACGCCCTTGGGGATGGTCCAGGCCCCGGCGTCGCGCTGCCGCCAGAACGGGCCGCCCGGATGCGCGAGGAACACCTCGAGGCCGCCCCCCGCCGCGCGGCGGTAGAGCAGGAGTCCGGCGCTGACGGTGGCGCGCTTGGGCATGCGCGAATGATGGTACGGTGGAGTACGGAGACACCAGCGGAGCGCACCGCGAATGCGCGGGATTGTCCGCCGCTGGTCTACGCGCGGGGCAGGGAAGCGCTGTGGACGCGCGCTGCGGACGGGGGCTGGGGGTTTCCGGCCGCTCGGGGCATTCCGTCGTCGAATCCGCTGCCCGCAGCCCGCAGGGCAGTTCGGATCCGCGGCCCGCAGTCCGCAGCGTCCTGTCGTTCGCCTCGTCCCGCGGCCTGTCGACGAACCGTTCGTTTGCTGTCCGCCCTCTTGCGCCCACCGGCCGGGAGGCCCCCGGCCCGCGTCTGCTGGCGACGCTTCGTCCCACCCCAGCCGCGCCCGGCGTCCTGCGACGCGCGTCCCGTCCCGACTTCGTTGTCGCGGTGCGTCCCACCCCCGATCGTGTGCCGGGTCCGGACGCCCTCGTCCGGCCGTGCTCCACGTCCTCGCCGCGCCACCCGCCATGCTGCACGCCCTCATCGTCGACTCGGACACGCCGCACGCCCTCCTGCTCGCGCACCACCTCGAGCGCGCCGGCTACCGCGCGCGGGTCGAGCCGGCCGGGGAGGCCGCGCTGGCCGCGGCCTGCGAGCGACGCCCCGACGTCGTGGTCACCGAGCTCGCGCTCCCCGACCTGGACGGCGTCACGCTGCTCCACCTGCTGCGCGACGCGCGCGCCCTCCCCGCGGCGCTCGTGGTCAGCCGCAGCGACGCGCTCGACGACAAGCTGGCCGCCTTCGACGCCGGGGCCGACGACTACGTCGTGAAGCCCTGCGCCTGGGCCGAGCTGCTGGCCCGCGTGGGCGCGGTGGTCCGCCGCCGCGACGGCATGCGCGCCGACGCCGCCCCCGCCGATCTCGCCGCGTCGCCCATGCTCGGCGGCTGGACGGTGGATCCGGACGCGCGCTGCGCCCGCCGGCACGGCATGGCGGTCCCGCTCCGCCCCAAGGAGTTCGCGCTGCTGCAGACGCTCTGGGAGCGCCGCGGCCGCGTCGTCACGCGCGCCGAGCTCCTCTCGGCCGTCTGGGGCTACGCGCCCGACACGACCACGCGGACGGTCGACTCGCACATTTTCGCGCTGCGCCGGAAGCTCGAGCCCGTGCCCGAGCGGCCGCGCTACATCGTGACCGTCTCACGCGCGGGGTACCGGCTGGTGGCCTGACGGGCGGCATCGCGCGCGGCGCGCTCCCGCTCGCGCCCTGTCGCGCGCCGCGCCCCCGTCCCTATCCTCCGGACGTCACCCTCCCCCTCCCGCGTCGCGCGGGCGCGGGCCCCAGCCGCCGATGTCGAGCCTCCCGCGCGCCCTCCGCCCCTACGCGTCCGCCCCGCCGTCCGACGGCCTGCCCCTCGGCCTGCCGCCGGGCGCGCTCCCGGTCACGGGGCTCCTGACCGTCGCCACGCCGCTGGCCACCGCCGCGGCGCAGCGCCCGCGCCGCGGCTGGCCGCTCGTGCTGGCCGCGTGGGCGGGCTACAGCGCGATGATGGTGATGCTGTTCGAGGTCACCGCGACGCAGGGCACGGCGACGTTCGGGTGGAGCGTCCCCGTGATGTTCGGCGTCGGCGCCTTCTGGGCCGCGGTGACGCCGCTCGTGCGCCGGCTCACCGTGCGCCTCGCGCCGGAGCGCGTGGGCCTCACGCGCAGCGTCGCGCTGCACGGCGCGGCCGCGCTCGGCCTCTCGGTGACGAGCATCGTGCTGCGCTGGGCGCTGTTCGCGCTCATCTACCGCGGCGAGGGCGCGCCGTCGCTGCTCGGCATGCTCGGGCGGCTGCTGGACTACTACGTCTTCCTCTACGCGCTGCTGGTGGCGCTGTCGCGCGCGGCCAACTCGCACCGCGCCTACGTCGAGCGCGCGCGCCACGCGCTGCTGGCCGAGGCGCGCCTCGCGCGCGCGCGGCTCGCGTACCTGCAGCGGCAGCTGCAGCCGCACTTCCTGTTCAACGCGCTCAACGTCACCGCCGAGCTGACGCAGGAAGCGCCCAGCGTCGCCGAGCGGATGCTGCGGCAGCTCGCGCGGCTGCTGCGCGCCGCCACCGCGCACCTCACCGACGCCGAGGTGCGCCTGTACGACGAGCTGCACGTGCTCGACGCGTACGTGGACGTGCAGCGCACGCGCTTCGGCGACGCGCTGGTGGTGACGTACGACTTCGACCCGCGCGCGATGGACCTGCTGGTCCCCGCGTTCGTGCTGCAGCCGCTGGTCGAGAACGCGATCCGCCACGGGCTGGCGAGCGGGCAGGGCCAGGTGCGCGTCGCGACGGCGCTGCTGCCCGGCGCGCCCGGGGCCGACCGCCTGCACCTCTCGGTCACGAACGACGGCGCGCCCCCGCTGGCGACGGACCGGCCGTCGGTGAGCCGCACGGGCGGCCACGGCATCGGCCTGCGCAACACGCGCGACCGGCTGGCGCAGCTCTACGGCGAGTGGCACCGCTTCGACATCCGCTACGATCCCGGCGTCGGCACGACGGTGGAGCTGGAGCTCCCCGCACGCTCGGCGCCCGCCCACGCGCCCACGCGCGGCACCGCCGCGCCGCCGATCGAGAGCGCGGCGCCCCCCGATGCGGCGATCGTCGTCGAGCTGGCGCCGGCCGCGGCCGCGCGCCGCGATGCGCCGGTACCCGCGTCGGTACCCGCGTCGGTACCCGCGCCGGTGCCCGAGCCGGCGCCGTCCACCGTGGCGGCCGAGCC